>NZ_JBPMLP010000034.1:0-17118 GCF_054026695.1 Thermosulfuriphilus sp. | reverse complement strand
TCATCTCCACCCTCCTCGAATATCTAATCTCCTAATTCCAAAATCGACATCCAGTTTTGTTAGATTAAATAATTCATTAACTAGGTATTTTTTCTAGATAAGTTTTCCTATTATTTTATCCGTATATGTGAGGGTGGATTGCTAATTGCCTTAGTTTAATGATCTTCTGTTAGACAATGATATTAAGCGGCCTCTTCCTGCTTCTTTTGGAGTTCAAAGCGCTTTCTCAGATAAAAGGGGCAAAGGCGGTGTCCTTCTCCGATGCAATATCCATGTAGTTCATAGACACTTGGCACATAGAGACTTTCTCGGGCTGTACAAGAGGTTACCTGCCACTGACCGGCCTCTGGAGAGTAATTTTTAAGATACTGGCAGCGCATAGGGACCTCCTTTGATTTATTCGATCTAAAAGTCTTTAGGCCACTGAATTTGCATATTTTAAATAAGGACGGTCGAAGCCCAAAAATCCTTTAATCATTTGTGATTTTTTTAAAGGACTTTTTTGACAAAAAAATGTCCTATAAAGGGCAAAAGTATTAAATTGGCAAGGGCTAAAGGGCTTCAGATAAGGGTGGATTATTTTAGTCCAAATTTTTCCAGGAAATATTTGGTTCGACTTTTACCGATGGGCAAGGTTTGTTTATTGTCAAGAACTATTAAGTAGCGATTATCAGTTTTTAATAGTTTTTTGACTTTATTTATGTTTACAATATAGCTTCTATGGACTCTTGAGAAATGGGTTTTATCTAAGAGATTTTCTATCCTTCCTAAAGGAAGCGGACACAAGTAGAGTTTATCATTGTAACAAACTTCTGTATAATTGCCGGCAGCCTTAAAAAAGGCTACCTTTCTTAATTCTAGAAATAAAAGATCCTGACCATCATAGACAGGTATTTTTACAATATTGTTCGGCTGCCCTTCAGAAGCAAAAGGAGTAATATCAAAAAGAGTAGCTAAATACTTTTCTGGGCAGGATCCGGTTAATAAAAAGATCTTTCCTAATAAAATTTTATCTTTTTTGTGGTGGTGAACTAACTTTAGAATATAACTCGAACTCTCGCCAAAGATCCTGGCCTCCTGGACCATCTTTTTAATCCGCCCGGCGGCATCAGCCTTGTGTAAAGAAAGAAGATCTTTTAGCTGAGAATCCTCGTGAAGGGCAAACTCCTTGCCAATGAAACTATTAATGCAGATTATATTAAAGTCTTCATCAAAACTTACCAAACCGATATCAAATTTACGCAGTATTTCTAAAAAGTTGGCAACCATATCAGTGGGCCGAGAAGAAGTTCTAAAACTATATCACTCTTCTCGGCCTCTGCACAGAAACCATTTAAAAGGCCTTTCGCTTCTCAAGAATGATGTCTTCCATGGTTTCAGCAGTCTTAAGGGGGTCTTCCTCTACAAAGAAGTAACCTCCTAACAGATCTCCTATGGCCTGGGTCAAGATCTGGATGACCTCCTGGCTTCCGGTAATAGGTGGCTGAGGCCAGAGATGGACAGGCACCCCTGAGGCTACAAAATAGGTCCCTATGGAGACGGCCTTCTCGGTCATCCACTCTGGAGCAGAGCCCACCAAGGGAAGATCTGAAATATCAACCTCTAGGGAATCGGCTAAGGCTCCGGCCATAACCAGCATACGGGAGCAATCCACACAGGAGCCCATGTGGATCACCGGTGGAATACCAAGGGCTTTACAGATGCCTCTCAGGCCTTCTCCAGCTAGCCCTTGAGCATCAAGACTCATAAGCCCTCCTTTGGCCGCCGCAATGGCCCAGCAACCAGTGCCGATTACCAGAATGTCCCTTTTAATTAACTCCTTGGTAAGGCTTAGGTGGAAGAAGTCATGTTTAACCTTAGGATTGTTGCAGCCAACAATACCTACCAGGCCTTTGATCTTTCCTGATAAAATGGCCTCCACCAGCGGCTTAGGGCTTCCCCCAAGGGTCCGCAGGATTTCCTCTACACTGAAGCCTACGACCCCTTGGGCTACTGTCTTGGGGATATGGATCTTCTGGGAATCCCTTTCAGGAAAGGCTTCGATGGCAGTCTCAACGATCCTTCTGGCTATCTCCCGGGCATCTTTCTCATCAAACTGAATATGGATGGCCTCGGGGAAACGGGCCCGGTCACTGGTGGAGATAAAACGGGTGTGGAAACATCTGGCCAACTTGCCAAGAGCGGGGAAGATACACTGAACGTCGACTACCATGGCCTCGACAACACCGGTCATGATGGCCAGCTCTTGGTGGATCATGTTTCCAGCCACCGGGACTCCCCGACGCATGAGGACCTCATTGGCCGTACAACATATGCCGGCGACATTTATGCCTGCAGCTCCGACTTCTTGGGCCTTGTGTTGCATTTCCGCACTCAGGGCAGCCTCGACCACCTGCTCTGACAAAATGGGTTCGTGGCCGTGGACGATGATATTGACCTTGTCTTTTTTTAAGACTCCTAGATTAGCCTGGATAACCTTTTGTCTGGGGGTACCAAAGAGCACGTCCTGAAGCTCGGTGGCGATGAGAGATCCTCCCCAACCATCGGCCAGGGCAGTCCTTACACCCTGAATCAAAAGGGAGAGAGCTTCGTTGTCTACCCCCATGGTAGTTCGGTGCATACACTCGGTAATCTCTCGGTCTATGTTTCGGGGCAACAGGCCCATCTTTTTTCCAGTCTGAGAAAAAAGATTCCTCTCCACCTCCTGCCATCTTTGTTTTCTTTTTTGGGGGGCATAGGCCAGGAGAAAATTAAGGGAAGATTCATCCTGCTTGCCGAAATCGGCCAAGGCCTTGGCCGCTACCTCCTGAGCAATCTCCGAAAGAGGTCTGTTGAGGTCTATGTCCAGCCTTTTAGCTATAGTTTTTAATTTATCTTTATCGGTGATCTGGTAGTCTTGGTTCTGACCATGGGCTACTTCGTGAAAAAGAACAGCTACAGCTCGACCGTGGTCAGAATGGGCCGCAGCTCCAGCCGCCAGGGCCCTTATCAGATTGCGAGCGACGACAATCGAGGCCTCAGCTCCACAGACCCCTCGAGGCGTTTTTTCTGTTATCCGACAGGGGCCCATAAGGCAGTTACGACAACAGAGACCTTTTGCCCCGAATTTACAGGGGGGAGATTGGGCTTCAAGCCTATCCCAGACGGTTTCATATCCTTTTGCCTGGGCTAGCCGGAGAATGTCCACTACCGCCTTATCAGCACTTAAGTCCTCAACAGCTATTTCTTTCCGCCCCATATAGGCCACCTCCATGATCTTTTTGACAAAGATTTTTTATCCTTCCCGTCTAGGGCTAATAAGGGTCTTAATGACGAAAATCCTTAAGGACTTTTGAAGGGCTAAATAAGCTGACTAAGGGATTAAGGTCCTTAAAACCGCTTCCCTTTTACCATCGGAGAAGTTCTCAAAGGCGGAATAGGTCGATTTCTTTCTCAAGAATATAAATTTTCCTTGACAGGTTCCGGTAAAACCGAAGGCTTTCCCCTTACCATCATCAATGGATGTCTTAAGGGATCTCCTTAGGATTGCTTTGCCCCCAATGATAGTCTCCAATGCTGATTATCATTTAAAGTTAGCTTGATTTTTTAGCTATTTAGCTATATAGACAAATAGCTAAATAGTCAAGAGCGTCCCTGTGAGAGGAGGGGCAGGTGAGGGATCAGGCCTTTATTTGTCTAGATGAAAGTGCTGGGGTCAGAAGAAGCCAAGAGAAATTATACCCCTTGGATGAGGTCAGGATTAAATCCGACAGTGGTAGAGGCAGTCTTTGAAGACACTCCTTAAAAGGCTAAAGGCCATTGGGGATGGAACGCGGCTACGTCTGTTGGCCCTTTTGGTCCTGCGTCCATGTTGTGTCTGTGAGCTAGCTGCCTCGTTGGGCCTTTCTCAGCCGACGGTTACCCGTCATCTCCAGAAGCTTACCGAGGCCGGTTTTATCCAGGCCGAAAGAAAAGGCTTCTTTCAGATCTACCGTTTGGCCCCCGAAGATGGAGAGACTCTAAAGCTTCTTAAGCTGGTCCTAGAAGGTCTTAAAGATGATCCCGAAATCAGGCTCCTTAAGAAACGGCTACATGGCCTTAAAATTGGGCCGCCTTTTTTAAGAGAGACGGGAGTTCGTGTGGAGGGTGTCCATGAGGAGAATTCTTGAAATCCTGATTGCCGGATCGTTTTTGGCTTTCTTGTATTTTTTGCCTGCTTCCTCTCGTGTCCTCTCTGGGCTCAATGAAGGAGTCCTTCTGGCCCACTGGTACGCCCGGGAACATGTCATCTTTTGTCTTATCCCGGCTTTTTTTATTGCCGGGGCCATTAGTGTCTTTGTTGCCAAAGAATCCGTGATTCGTTATCTCGGACCCTCTGCTCCTAAGGCCTTGGCCTACGGGGTAGCTGCTGTCTCCGGTACGGTGCTCGCTGTCTGTTCCTGTACGGTGCTTCCGCTTTTTGCTGGGATTTATCTGAATGGAGCCGGTCTCGGGCCGGCTACGGCCTTTCTCTATTCCGGTCCGGCGATCAACATTTTGGCTATTGTCCTTACGGCCCGTATCTTGGGGCTGAGTTTGGGTTTGGCCCGGGGGATGGGGGCGATAGGAGCCAGTGTTCTCATTGGCCTCCTGATGGCCTATTTCTTCCGGCGCGAGGAGGCGGGTCGAGTTGCAGCTTTTGAGGCCGGTTCTTCGAATCCGGTTCGTCCCTTATGGCAGACTGCCCTCTTTATTGCCACCCAGATAGCTATTCTTGTCTTGGCGACCTGGGGGCCGGGCGAAGGTTTTTTCCAGAAGATCTATCTTTATAAATGGCTTCTCATGGCGGTGGGAGCCGGGATTGTCTTTTTTGAAATCCGTGTTTTTCTAGGAGTTCCATGGTCGGGGCTTCTGGCGACAGCGGCTCTAGTAGTCCTTGTTAGTCTTATTGCCCGGGGGCCGGAGCTTCCTTTCTTAACCGGGACTATCGGACTTTCCTTGACGCTCTTCTGGGCCGGAGGCGAGGCCAGGCAGTGGTTTGAGGCCTCTTATTGGTTGGCTCGCCAGATCTTTCCCCTTCTTTTTTTGGGGGTTTTCGCCGCAGGATTTTTTCTGGGCCGTCCTGGCCATGAAGGGTTCATACCTTCCCAGTATGTAGTCCATCTAGTCGGAGGAGACTGCCTGCTGGCCAATTTTTTTGCCTCAGTAGTGGGGGCTCTTATGTATTTTGCCACCCTAACCGAGGTCCCCATCCTTCAAGGCCTCCTCGGATCCGGTATGGGGAAGGGGCCAGCGCTGGCCCTTCTTCTAGCCGGGCCGGCGGTCTCTCTCCCTAGTATGCTTGTTATCAGATCAGTATTGGGGACCAAGAAAACCCTGGCCTATCTAGGAATTGTAATTATTATCTCCACTTTTTGCGGTTTCCTCTACGGAAGGCTTTAAAAAGATATCAAAACATGTTTCCCCAAAAAAGGAGGTCACCTATGGAAATTAAAATTCTGGGACCTGGTTGCCCCCGGTGTGAGGACCTTTATAATTCTGTTGTTGAGGTCCTTAGAGAGCTGGGCTTTTCGGCTTCGGTCCAAAAGATAAAAGATCTTGGTCAGATTGCGGCCTACGGAGTACTCCAGACCCCGGCTCTAATAATAAACGGCCGTCTGATTGTCCAGGGCCGACCACTCTCTAAGGAAGAGATCAAAGAGATTCTGAAGACCTAAAGGACTTATCCCTTTTTACATTTGGTTTGCTTATCTGAATTGAGGCTTATTGATCTAGTGGCATTGGGCTGAAGATTTTTCAGATAAGGCTTGAGCTTTTTTGAGGCCTTAGGTATTAGAATGAACCACTTCTTGACTTAAGGGGTCTAAATATGCTGGTGGCCATCATCAGTGACAGCCATGACCATATCTGGAATATGCATCAGGCTATTGAGGAGATAAATGCCAGGGGGGCCGAGTGTCTTATACACTGTGGCGATCTTATCTCTCCTTTTATGATTAAAGAGCTGGCTGCCTTCTCGGGCCCCAAACACCTCATCCTGGGCAATAATCCTGGTGATGTCTGGCTTCTGAGTAAAACCTGCGCCCGGAGCTCGCAAGTTTTTCTCCACGGTTGGTTTGCCAATCTGGAGATAGATGGCCTCAAGGTAGCCGTGGTCCATTTCCCGGAAATGGCCCGTGGGCTAGCCGCTACCGGAGAGTACGATCTGGTCTGTTGCGGTCACACCCATGTCTATAACGTCTTTAGCGTGGGTAAGACCTTGGTAGTGAATCCAGGGGAGATACTGGGTAAAGAAGGACCTCCGACATTTGCCCTCTTTGAAACCCAGACGCGCAAACTGGAGAAGGTCATCTTGTGATCGAAGTTGCTGTTGACACCGGAGGTACCTTTACGGATTTTGTCCTCCGCGAAGGGGAACACTTGATCACCCTTAAGCTCCCCTCGACCCCCGCTGATCCTTCTAGGGCCATTCTCAAAGGGCTTAGGAATCTTCTTACGGCCTCTGGGCAGTCTTTTACCCTCTTTCACGGGACCACCGTAGCCACCAACGCCTTTTTAGAGCGTAAAGGGGCTCGGGTGGTAATGATTACTACTCGAGGCTTTGAAGATGTGGTTTTCATTGGTCGGCAGGCCCGACCCAAACTTTATGATTTTTTTGTTCAAAAACCAACTCCAATCGTGGCCAGAAGGAGAATCATCGGGGTCTCCGAACGTGTCTCGGCCGATGGTTCGGTAATTCATGGCCTGCCAAGCTATGAAAAGAGGCGCATTAAGGCTTTTATCGCCCGGGAGAGGGCAGAATCCGTAGCCATTTGTCTGCTCCATTCCTACGTTAATCCCTCCCACGAGAGGCAAATTGCTCAATGGCTCGATGATCTCGGGCTGCCTGTCTGTCTCTCATCAGAAATCCTTCCAGAGTTTAGAGAATACGAACGTTTTTCTACTACTCTTATCAATGCCTATCTGGCCCCGGTGATGATCCGCTATCTCAAACGTCTGGCAGAGCGGCTCTCCCAAGGGCGCATTTTTGTTGTTCAGTCAAACGGTGGTCTTCTTCCAGTAGAGGTGGCTGGTCGTCAAGCCGTAAGGACCATACTTTCGGGGCCAGCGGCTGGAGTAATGGGGGCTCAGGCCCTAGCTCAGGCCCTGGGGCTTGAAAAGATCATCACCTTTGATATGGGTGGTACTTCTACCGATGTGTCTCTGGTCTCTGGCCAGCCAATCTTTACTAGGGATTACCAGATAGACGGCTTTCCGGTCGCCCTCCCCCTTATCGATATTCATACCGTAGGGGCCGGAGGGGGATCAGTGGCTCGGGTGGACAAAGGAGGAGCCCTTAAGGTAGGCCCAAAGAGTGCAGGGGCCGAGCCAGGTCCAGCCTGCTATGGTCGAGGGGGCCAGGAGGCCACGGTGACTGATGCCAATGTGCTCCTGGGGCGTCTGCCCCCTGAATATTTTCTCTCTGGTCAGATGCCCCTTGATTCCCAGGCGGCCTTAAGGGCTATAGGAACCTTGGCAGCCAGAGTCGGTCTTTCACCAGCCCATGCCGCTTTGGGTATCATCAGAGTGGTCAATACCAATATGTCCCGGGCCTTAAGGGCCGTGAGCCTTGAGCGGGGCTATGATCCTCGGGAGTTTGTCCTCTTCTGCTACGGTGGAGCCGGAGCCCTTCATGCAGCTGAACTAGCTGCTGAATTGGGAATAAGAAGGGTTGTCATCCCGGCTATGGCTGGGGTCCTCTCGGCCCTGGGGATGCTGGCTACAAGTCCTATGTTTGATTATTCTCAGACGGTCTTTCTTTCAGGAGAGGAATTGCTTTATCCTCGGGTTGCAGCCTTGGTGGAAGAACTTGCCCGTCGAGGTCTTAAAGAGGTTGAAAGAATTGGTTTCTCGAGAAAGGAGCTCGTGGTAGAGGCTGCCGTTGATCTTCGCTATCAGGGGCAGTCATTTGAGCTGACCGTGGCCTTCGACGAAGACTTCATTCAGCGTTTTGAAGAGACCCATCAGAGGCTCTATGGTTACAGACTTTCCAAGCATCCCTTAGAGCTTACGGCAATCCGTTGTCGTCTCAGGGTGGTTGCCCATGCCTTTGTTCCCCCGGCTTGGTCTGCCACTGGAGAGGCCTTTTTGGGAAAGACCAAGACCTTTGGTCAGGATGGCTGGCAGGAGACTGATATATTGGCCTGGAAAGGACTTAATCCCGGATTTGGCGGCCAAGGGCCGACGGTCATTATCTCTGATTATACTACTTGTTATGTTCCTAAAGGGGTTGGTTTCTCCCTGGATACTTTTGGCAACCTTTGGTTAGAGATCCCCTAACGGGCAATCATGGCCCGCATGAGATCGGCAGTATTTTCGGCATGATTGGCCACCTCACCGATGAACTCTGTAAGTTTAAGGAGATGATAGACGGCCAGAGGTTCAATGGGCAGGGAGAAGATCTCTCGCCTTAAATCAGTGGCCTGCTGGTCGGCTTCATGTTCCTGACGTCTGATCTCCCGGACGAGATTGCGAACTGTATCCCAATGGTCTTCCTTGCGGGTGTCAAAATAGGCCTTGGCTTCATCAAGCATGGAGATGATCAGTTTGGCAGGAGAAACTGAGGTCTCCACCAGTTCAATAATCTGGTTGGCAATTACAGGAGAGACTTGAGTTCTCCGGAAGGTAAGCCAGCGGAGAATATCCTCGGCAGAATCAGCAATAGCATCTTGCTCCTTGAGATAGAGAAAGAGTTCAAATTTATCCACGGGGATAATGATTCCCTTGGGGAGACTTCCCCTGATATTTTGTTTGACTTGGTCGGCCTCTCGTTCGAACTTAGAGATCTCTGCTGACATGAACCGACAACGCTCATAGTCTCCTTCAAAGTAGGCCCGGATGGCCTCAGGAAGTCTTTCCACACAGGATCTTACATATTCTGCATGAAGTTTGAGGCAGGACCAGAGCTCCTTACAAGGGCCTACAGGGGAGATTCCTCCTTCTCCTATACAGGCCTCGTGTTTGACCATCCGTCCTTCTACGTAATAAATAACGTCTTCGCCAATATTAGTGGCCTGATCCGCTATTCGTTCCAGATTAAGGGCGATAACAATAAGATAGACTCCGGAGCGGGCTGCTTGGGGATTTTGCTTGATGAGTTCGATGAGTTCGTTGGTTACCTGGCGGTAGAGCTGGTCAACCTTTTCGTCGTGTTCTTTGACGTCTTGGGCCAATTTGGTATCTCGGTAGACAAAACTGTTTATAGCGTGGGTGAGCATCTGAATGGTTTCGTCAGCCAGGCTGTAAAGATCCCGGGGAGGCTCTAGGATCTGGGTGTCCTCCATGATCCAGAGGGTTCTTTCGGCAATGTTGACGGCCTGATCGCCAATTCTTTCTAAATCGCGGACCATAGACATGGCTGAGGTAATGAAACGAAGATCACTAGCCACCGGTTGTCTTAGGGCCAAGGTTTTAAGGCAAAAGGTATCAATCGTATTTTCAAGCCCGTCAATCCGACTGTCCTGTTCGATGACCCGCCGGGCCAGCTCCGGATCCCGATGTTTAAGGGCCAGGATAGCCGTCCGGAGGCTCTCTTCTACCAGACCGCACATTTCCAGAAGATAGGTTTTGATATCGTTGATATCCTTCTGAAGTGGGCTAATCATCTGGCCTTTCCTCTTTTTAAGGGTTTTTGAGATTTCATAGCAAGTAAAGTAATTTTATACCTAAAACTAACCAAACTTACCAGTTAGATATTCCTCTGTACGCGGATCCTTGGGGGCGGTAAAAAGTTGATCTGTAGGCCCAAATTCCACCAGTTCTCCGAGATACATAAAGGCCGTATAATCGGAGACCCGACCGGCCTGAGGCATATTGTGGGTAACGATAATGATCGAGACGGTTTCTTTGAGTTCGACGATGAGATTTTCGATCTTGGCTGTAGCCTTAGGATCCAGGGCACTAGTGGGCTCATCCATCAAAAGGACCTCAGGATTTACAGCCAGAGCCCGAGCAATGCAGAGCCGTTGTTGTTGGCCTCCAGAGAGAAATGTTCCCCGCCGATGGAGAACATCTTTGACTTCGTCCCAGAGAGCGGCCTTATGGAGGGCCTCTTCCACAATGCGATCAGCCTCATCTTTGCGAAGTTTTATGCCATTTAGTTTATAGCCGGCCAAGACGTTATCGTAGATGCTCATGGTGGGAAAGGGATTGGGCCTCTGGAAGACCATTCCCACCCGGCGCCGAACAACAATGGGATCCATCCGATAGATATCCTCCCCCTTGAGCAGGACTTCTCCTTCGATCCAGGCCCCAGGGGTCAGTTCATGGAGCCGGTTTAGACAACGAATCAGAGTGGTTTTGCCGCATCCAGAAGGACCCATAACGGCAGTGACCTTTTTTTCGGGGAAGGAGACGTTGACTTCCTTTAAGACCTTGGTCTCGTTGTAATAGGCAGAGAGGTTCTTGGTCTCAAAGATGATCTCTTCAGACATCATTCACCAGCAATCCTTTTAGCCATGATTCTAGAGATTATGTTGAGCCCCAGAACAAGGACTATAAGGATGATAGAGGCCCCCCAGGCCTGACGCCACCAGTCAGGATAGGGGCTGGTGGCGTAATTGAAGATGACCAGCGGCAAGGCGTTGATAGGTTCGGTCAGTTTGTGGCTCCAGAAGGGATTTCCAAAGGCAGTAAAAAGGAGAGGGGCCGTTTCTCCAGCCACCCGGGCCACAGAGATGAGGATCCCAGTGGTTACCCCGACCATTCCGGTAGGTAAAACCACTTTGAGGATAGTCCGCCAGCGGGGAACTCCGAGGGCCAAAGAGGCTTCCCGGATGGAACGGGGAATGAGGATGAGGACTTCTTCGGTAGTCCGGACAATTACGGGAATCATCATCAGGGCCAGGGCTACCCCTCCGGCCAGGGCCGAAAAACGCCCCATAGGAACTACCACCCAAGTATAGGCCACAATGCCGATCACAATAGAGGGTACTCCCTGGAGAATATCTGCTGCCACTCGGACGACGTCCGGAAGCCGGCGCCCTCCATACTCTGAAAGATATATCCCGGCCATAATGCCAATGGGGACAGAGATGAAAGAGGCCAAGAATACTAAAAGGAAAGTGCCGACGATGGCGTTGGCTACTCCCCCTCCAGTCTCTCCTACAGGCTTGGGTAAAGAGGTCAAAAATTCCCAGTTGATGGCCGAAAAACCTTTAATGAGCAGATTAATGAGGATAAGGGCCAGGGGGACGGTGGGAAAGAGGGCCAAAGCGGCAATGATGATGCTAGCCAGATTGTTTTTCATTACCCGCAGTCGGACGTTCGAAGGCCTCATTTAAGAGACTCCTTTAATTACCGCCAGTTTGTTTATGACAATACGAGCAAGAAGATTGACGATCAGGGTTATTATAAAGAGAAGGAGGCCAATTTCTACCAAAGAGGCAAGATATATATCGCTTGTGGCCTCGGTGAATTCATTGGCAATAACACTGGCCATGGTATTGGCTGGATCAAAGAGGCTATGGGGTAGCTCAGATCGGTTACCGATGACCATGGTTACTGCCATGGTCTCTCCTAAGGCTCGCCCTAGGGCTAAAACCAAGCCAGCAAAGATTCCCGATCGGGCATAAGGAAGGATGACGTGGCGGACTACTTCCCAATGAGTGGCTCCCAGACCATAGGCAGCCTCTTTAAGATCCTGAGGGACAAGTTTGATGACGTCCCGGGCCACAGAGGCAGCATAGGGAAGGATCATCAGGGCCAGGATCAGGGAGGCGGTCATCAGACCGACCCCATAGGGGGGATAACCGAGAGAGAGCTGAATCTGCCGCATGAGGGGAACAAGAAAAAAAATTCCCCAAAGGCCATAGATAACCGAAGGAATACCGGCCAGAAGTTCAATGATAAAGCTTAAGGCCTCGGCCAACTTTTTGGGAGCGTATTCTCCAAGATAAAGGGCTCCTCCAATGGCAAAGGGCAAGGTCAAGGTTATGGCCAGCAAAGAGGTAATAAGGGTGCCGGCGATAAAGGGTAGGGCCCCAAACTTCTCAAACACCGGATCCCAGGTGCTACCAGTAATAAAAGAAAGACCAAAGGTCTTAATGGCTGGCCAAGAGGCATAGACCAAGGTGATGAATATGGCCCCAACCAGGAAGACGACAGCCAGGGCAAAGATCTTGGCGGTATGGGCAAAAAACTTGTCGGCAATAAGCACGGCCTTTGTCTAAAACGGGTTTGTTACAAATTTATGACATTTGATGTTTAGGGTTGTTTTCTTTTAAAAAATTATCCACCAGGAAGTCATAAATCTTATCGGCTATCTCCTCCTTAGGGCCTAAAGGAATCTCGTGGGGATGAGGATCAGGACCCAAAATAACCACTTGGTTGGTGTCGGCCTCAAATCCGGTATCTGGCCGGCCGACTTGGTTTAGGATCATAAAATCTGCACCTTTGGCCACTAGTTTTTGGCGAGCATTCTCTATGAGATTCTCAGTCTCCGCTGCAAAGCCAATGACTATTTGATTTTCCCTCTTTTTTCGTCCAAGCTCTGCCAGGATATCCGGAGTTTTGACCAAAGAGATCTCTAGTTGAGATGGTCCCTTTTTTATCTTTGAAGAGGAGGGGTTTTGGGGGCGATAATCAGCCACGGCAGCAGCCATGATGATAATATCAGCCTCTGGGGCCCGAGAGAGAATCTCTCCGGCCATCTCCTCAGCAGTCTCTACCTTTATTGTTTTAATTCCGTAAGGTGGAGAAAGACAAACTGGTCCGGAGACAAGGGTCACATTGGCTCCCCTTCTTCGGGCTGCCATGGCCAAGGCATAGCCCATCTTGCCAGACGAACGATTAGAGATAAAGCGCACCGGATCAATGGTCTCCCGGGTAGGCCCGGCAGAGACAAGAATTCTATAGCCCCTCAAATCCTGAGGGGTCAGAAGGCAAAGAAGCTCTTCCCTGATTATTGGCCAATCAGGAAGCCTTCCAGCCCCTTGTTCGCCACAGGCCAGAGGACCTCTTTCTGGCTCTAGTATCCGGTAGCCAAAAGACTTTAAGATGGCCAGATTCCTCTGGGTGGCCGGGTGCTTGAGCATGGTCGTATTCATGGCCGGGCAGAGGAGAACCGGGGCTTCAGAGGCCATTATAGTAGCCACTAGTAGACTCTCGGCTGCCCCTGAAGCCAAACGGGAGATGGTAGCTGCTGTAATCGGAGCCACTACGATAACCTGGGCCCAACGGGCAAGGCTGATGTGGGGGATAGGATCAAGGATCCCAGAGAAAAAATCGCTTTCGCTTAGGACCTTTTCTTCGGTTAAGACCTCAAAAGTCAGGGGAGAGATAAAGGCCTTGGCCGCCTCGGTCATCACCACCCTCACCGAGGCAGATTCCCGGCGAAGACCACGGATAATCTCCGCGGCCTTATAGGCCGCAATGCCTCCCGTTACGCCAAGAAGGATCCTTTTGCCTTTAAGGGTGTTCAAATTCGGCTAGAAACTTTGTTCGATGTGTTCAGGGACCGTCTCTGACGCCCAGATTTTTACTTCGGTCATCATCCCTAGGCCTGGTTCAGAAATATAAATAAAGCAGGTCTGATTGGGACGGGTGAAGGCTAAAAGGGTATTTTTATAACGAATGGTCCCCACTAGTTGCCAACCTCTTTTGGGAAGCTCTCGGCTAAAGAATTCGATGAGAGAAGGTACCAAGACCCGGCCTCTTAGAACGAGGACCCCTCCGGTAAAAGAGGCTGTTTTGACAATTAGGGACTTTTCTTCTACAACGGAAAGCTCTGCTGGGACGACGATGTCACTAAACTCTGTCCTCGTGATTATTGGTTTGCTCGGTACTGATGAGGTCGACTCGAGACTATCTTCTTTTCTCTGAAGATGACTACAGGCGGTAAGGGTCAGAATAAGGCCAAAGATTAAGAAAATTTTCTTCATTATTAGACCTCCTTGAGGATAACCTCTGAGAGTGGACGTCTCTGGGAACGTTGATGGCGGTGCTTGGGATGTCCCAGGGCGACAACAGCCATAAGGTCCAGATTTTCCGGAAGTTCCAGGATCTTCCGAACCTGATCAGCGTTCTTAAGGATCTCTCCTAGCCAGACACCACCCAGACCCAGGGCGTGGATAGCCAGCAACATGTTTTGAATACAGGCCCCCATGGCTTGATGGTCCTTGACCTCGTGATACATGGCCTTTTTGTCCACAAAGACACAGATTATCACCGGGGCCTTTTCAATAATCGTTCGATATTTAGTAAGAGAGGCAATTCTCTCTTTGGTGTCTTTGTCCCAAACAATGGCAAAACGCCAAGGCTGATTGTTAAGGCCGGAGGGAGCCCAGGTGCCCGCTCGAATAATCTCTAGGACCGTTTCTCTTTTGACCGGCTCCGAGGTATAATCGCGGACACTTCTTCGAGAATAAAGGGCTTCAAGAACTGGATTATCCCTCATCTTTGCCCCGTCTTCTTGATGTTTTTTTCTTGTCTCTACTCATCCCTGCCAGAGATGTCAAACCTAAAGAGAAAGGATTTTGCTCTTAAGAACAAAACGACTTATATGGCCGGCTAGATCAAAGACTCGACTAGCCCTTTTAATCAGGCGTGAGTCTGAGGTGGCCACAATGCCAGAGAAGTCAGCCAACCAGGACTCTACCTGTTTTTCAAGGACGGCTCTTCCCTCAAGCCCTGATATCTCCAAATTCTTCCTGATTAGGGCGGCCAGCTCACCGCTTCCGCTGAAGGGGGCATCAAGAACAAAGACAACCGAGACCGGCCTATACCTCTTGAGGAAAAGAAATATATGTTCTAGGGCTAATCTAGTGGTTTCAGATTGTCTCCAGCTTCGAAAGACCCCAGCCACATCCCTCACAAACCCATCACGTCCTCTTATCAGGAGTTGTCCTGAAAGGGCATTTTCAAGGGTAATCAAGACATTAAAGGTATCAAGCCCCAGACTGTCCCCCTCAAGATCCCGGGCCTGGAGTCTTTTTTCTTGGGCCTCAAGGCATTCTTTTTTGGGAAAAATACTCCGGAAAAGAATGGCTCGTTCTTTGGCATGTAGCTGATAGTGATTGCCAACAAAGGTTAGGGAAGTGGTTTTGGGATAACCCCGGGAAAGTAACCATTGAAGATCCTGGGCCGGTTTCTTAAGCCGTCTGAGAAGGGTCTCCGGGGGAAAAAGTAGCTCTTTGTTCTTAGAGTCCGACCTGGGCAAGCCTCTCTAAGGCCTCTTTTTGTTTTTGGTTAAGGCGTTTGGGGATATTTATTCCTATCCGAACGTAGAGATCACCACGGGTTCCATCTGACTTGGGCAGGCCTAAGCCCCGAAGGCGTAACCTTGTCCCTGGTTTGGTTCCAGGGGGAACCTGGACGCTTATAGTCCTTCCTTCCAGTGTGGGAACCTCTATTTTGGTCCCTAAGGCCGCCTCTGAAAAGCGAATGTCCTTGTCAATAAAGAGGTCTGCCCCTTCTCTTTTAAAGAGGGGATCTTCCAGGATTTTTATCTTCAAGTAGAGATCCCCCCGACGGCCATCTGGCCCCAGGTTACCTTTGCCTGGAATCCGGAGTCTCTGGCCTTCTTTTATCCCAGGAGGAATACGTACCCTGATGCGTTCTGAGCGCCCAACAGCTCCCAGAGAAACGATCTTCTCGGCCCCTAGGGCAGCCTCTTTAAGGCTTAAGGGAAGTTCCAGGACAACATCTGCACGGGCCCTCTCAGGGCCGCTTCGATAGAAACTCTCAAAACCAGATTTGGTACCAAAAATATGGCTAAAAAGATCGCCAATATTTATTCCAGCCCGTCTTCTGCCACCGAAGAAGAAACGTCCGAAAAAGTCTCCCCCTATTCCCAAATCCCGGAAGATGTCTTCAAAATCAAATCCGCGAAAGATATCTTCCTGGCTAAAACGGCGTTCAAATTCAGCCGAGCCAAATTGATCATATTGGCGCCGTTTTTCTGGGTCGGAGAGTACCGCATAGGCCTCGTTTATCTCCTTAAAACGCTCCTCAGCCTCTTTATTACCGCGATTGCGATCAGGATGGTACTTTAGGGCTAGCCGACGATAGGCCTTCTTGATTTCCTCTGGAGAGGCATCCCTGGAGACTCCTAAAATCTGATAGTAATCCTTAGGCATGGCTAACGATCCATTGGAAGTGTCCTGGTCAGAAACCTGTCCAAAAATAATTTTTTAGGCTTCTCTGTCAAGGTTCTATACTTAGTAAAATAACGTACCCCTGTGGGCAAAAGGAGGATGGAGGTGGGTATCTGGTCGTCTTTTTGTGAGGTGGAGATTATGGGGGACCCACAGGGGTACGATCTCTAAATACCATATCGACTGTTTTCGTCAAGTTTTTGTCGGGTAATAATTTTACAAAAATGTATTTTTATTTAATGTATTTTTATTTTTTGATTTAAACCTTTTAAGAGAAAAAGATAAATGATGAATAAAGAGAATCTCCAGATTAGAGTGGGGACCTCGGGCTGGAATTATCCTCACTGGCGGAAGGTCTTTTATCCTCCCGGGCTACCCAGTAAAAGATGGCTTCTGTGGTACAGTAGATATTTTGATACCGTGGAGATAAACGCCACCTTTTATGGGACCCCCAGGACAGAGACATTTGAGACTTGGTCCAGGGAGACTCCAGAGGGTTTTCTTTTCTCTATTAAGGCTAATCGCTTCATCACCCACGTAAAACGTTTAAAGGGGATAGGTGAGTCCCTGGAGCGCTTCTATAGGGCTATTGGCCCTCTTTCTGAAAAACTAGGGGTTATCCTTTTTCAATTTCCCCCAACTCTTCGCTATGAAAAAGGCCTTATAGAAGAGTTCTTAGCCCGGATAGATCGAGACAAGCCTACAACTATAGAGATAAGGCATCCTAGCTTTCATAATCCGGAATTTTTTCGGCTTTTGCGTCAGGCTAACGTTGCACTTTGTATTTCAGATACTGCCGGTCGCTACCCTTCTTTGGTTGAGGAAATTACCGCTGACTTTGTTTACATCAGATTGCATGGTTCCCGAGAGCTTTACCGTTCTCCTTACACAGAGGAAGAACTCCTCTTTTGGGCTGAAAAGATCAAGAGATGGGGGAGGCCCGCCTTTGTCTATTTTGATAACGATGCCGAAGGCTGGGCCCCGCTCAACGCCTTAAGGCTCAAAGATATCCTGGGACTTCTGACGC
>NZ_JBPMLP010000033.1:0-23305 GCF_054026695.1 Thermosulfuriphilus sp. | reverse complement strand
TGCTCCTAGGAGAGCGGTATTTTCATTGAGGATAATAAAGACTGGAATATTCTCTAGAAAGGGGCGGAGACGCCCCTTGTCGATAAAGGCCTCCAGAAATGGTCCTTCCTTGAGGTAGGGGATAATCTTCGGGGCAATCCCTCCACCAAGGTAGATTCCCCCCCAGGCCAGAGTCCTCAAGGCCAAATTGCCAGCCTCTGCTCCAAAGGAGCGGAGGAATATTTGAAGGGCTTGGCGGCAAGTGGGGCTTTTAGGGACTGCTCTGACGATTTCTGGGGCCTTGGCCTGGGGTCTTTGATGGACAAAGGGATCATCAGGGGTAGGACCTTTGTCCAGGAGATACCGGTAGATGTTCTCTAAGCCCGGTCCAGAGATGATCCGCTCGAGGCTCACGTGGCCATAGATCTGGCGCAGATATTTATAGAGCCCCCATTCGAGATCATCTCCTGGGGGGAAGTCAGCATGGCCGGATTCTGTTGGAAGGGCTAAATAATCTCCCTTTTTAAGAGGAATGAGCACCGACTGGCCAAGTCCGGTCCCGGCAGCAATTATCCCTCGGGGGGACTCGGGCCGGGGTAGCCCTTCTTTTAAGGGTAGAAGGTCTTCTTCTGGAAGGACCAAAGTTCCGTAAGCAGTGGCTGCGAGATCGTTTATCAGGCTTACCCTTGAAAGCCCCAAGGCACTGGCCAACCTTGACTCCTCAAGATACCAGCCAAGGTTGACCATCTGGCAACGCCCTTCCAAGACAGGTCCAGCGACAGAAAAACAAGCCCTTTTAATAGGGAAATCCGGAGGCTGCTGTTTAAGATAGGTGAGCAAAAGTTCTTCAGCTGAAGAAAAGGCGGCATTTTCGTAAATCAAAAGCCCCCGGGGGGTAAAATCTCCGGGGGCAAAGGTGGCAATGGCCGTCTTTGTGCCGCCGATATCGGCTGCCAAGATCATTCTACTTGCCGCCTAAGGCCTCTCCTTTTTCGAATTTCTGATCATAAAGCTCGATGATCTTCCGAGTGATGTCAATCTTGTCAGAGGCGAAATAGACCCCGGGCATGTTCTTCTCGACTATCAGATCAAACCCTTCTTTTTGGGCGTAATCAAAAACAATGCCTCTAAGGTCTTTCATAATGGGCTCAAGGGCCTTTTGTTCGGCCTGGCGGATCTCAAATTCGGCATCTTCTCGCTTGGCTTTGTATTCGCGGAGCATCTTTTGATACTGCCGTTCCTTTTCCTGGCGGGCTTCAGGACTTAGAAGGGGTGCTTTTTTTTCCAGATCGTTTTTGAATCTTTTAAGTTCTTCTTCTTTGGCCTTAAGCTCCTTCTGGAGGGTGGCAAATTTTTGATTGAGTTTCTTTAGAGCCGATTGTCCGGCCTTTGATTCTTTGACCACCTTCTGCATCTGGATGACAGCAATTTTCTGAGCTGTCTGGGCATGGGCCCATTGGGCTAGAAGGAGCAAGGCAATGATAATTCCCAAAAGACGCAGAAGCTTCTTCATTGGTTCAAGGCCTCCAAGACATTTAGTTTATGATGACCAGGTCGACCCGGCGATTTTTGGCCCAGGCCTCTTCATTGTGTCGGGGATCAAGGGGCCGTTCCTCACCAAAACTTACCGTAATAAGCCTTTCAGGGGCGATTCCTCGATTAATTAGGTATTTCTTGACCGAAAGGGCCCGTTTCTCTCCCAGGGCCAGATTGTATTCTGTAGTCCCCCTCTCGTCACAGTTGCCCTGAAGCTCGACCACTACCTCTGGATGGTCCAGAAGGAAACGGGCATCTTCCTCCAAACGGGAGCGCATATCTGGTCGGATAGTATAGTCGTCGAAATCAAAGAAAATAGCCTTAAGTGGTGGGGTACTGCGTCCGTAGAGAAGATCCTTTTGTTCCGGAGAAAGGGTCTCTCTCTCCTTTGCCTGGCCAGAAAGTTGCTCTTCCTTCAGGTCAAGTCCAGGACGGGGCCTAACTTCTTGGCCCTTAAGGGTTGAGGGAGCGGTTTTTGCCGGAAGGGAGACATCAGAGACTCTAGCGGTTTCCTGGGGGATAGGCACCGGCTTTTTGGCACATCCCCAAAAGGCTACTCCCAAGGCCAATATCAACAGCCACATTAAAAACCATTTTCCGAAGGATTTCACCCCGACCTCCTGAAAACAAGCTGGCGCAAATCTAGCAAAACTCGATAAAAATGGCAATGCTTTGTATTGCCTCCCTGTAGATTCTCTTTTGGTCAATAGACAAAAAAAGACACCGCTGGTCGTTATTTGTCACTCCAGGACTGTTTAGGGCCTTATCTTTTCTGGCTTTAAGTCGAAATAAAATAGAGATGCCTGGATTTCTCCTAAAAATTTAGGGGGAATGTTTTTTGCTCTCAAAAAAGCTTGAACGGAGGGCTTGATGTCTAAGGGGCTAAGGGAAAAACCTCTTTTTAAAATTTTGTTTTCTTTGGCAGGCTTTAGCCTCCTTGAGGCCCTTCTGGTGCTCATCATAACCGCCATTGTGGCCGCCTTGGCCGTGCCTTCTCTGGGGCGCCTAAAGGAGGATTTTGCCCTTCAGGGGGCGATCAAGACCTTAGCTTCTGATTTTCAATACGCCCGGGTGGCCTCTTTAAGGCGTCAGGCAAGAGTTGTTATTTCTTTGGCGGATAATGCTAGCTCTTATCAGATTTTTGTTGATATTAATAATAATGGATCTAGAGACAATGGTGAGTCTATCTTGAAGACAGTTGTTCTACCTGCTGGGGTGTTTTTGTCTTCGGTATCCTTTTTTGGTTGCTCGTCTGGTCCCCAGTTTGTTAGGGGGCAGCCGTCATGTCTAGCTGGTGGTGGGAATGGTAGTCTAAGGCTAGTTTCATTATCAACTAACTCTTTTTATAAGCTTAAGCTTAGTCGTTCTGGTCGGGTGGTTATTTGTGATAAAAACACAGATTGCTAATCAAAAGGGTTTAACTCTTGTTGAGTTAATGGTTTCGCTGTTTATGTTTTCCCTTGTGGGGTTAGGTATTTTTACTGCCTTGAGGGGGCAATTGAAGGCTTCGTCTGTTGTTCATGATACGGCACTCCTTCAGCAGGATATTCGGGTGAGTCTTAACTCTCTTGTTAAGGAAATTAGAATGGCTGGCTATGATCCCTCGTCTTTAGCTTCTTGCGGTAATTGGATAGTTGCTGCTGATGCTAGTAGTCTTCAGATAAGAATGGATCTTAATGGAGATGGTGATTGCTCTGATTCTGGCGAAGATGTTACTTATGTATATAGTTCGGTTAGCGCTCGTCTTTCTAGGAATTTAGATCCTTTGATTGGTGGCGAAGGAACGATGGTTGATTGTTTTCGTTTTTCTTATGTTCTTTCTGATGGAACAAAAACAGATTCTCCGCTGCCTTCCGAGCTTTCTTCTATCCGTGTTATTAAAATACAGATGGTTGTTCGTTCATCTCAGCAAGATTCTTCCTACATTAATAGTGATGTTTATCCAATTTGTGGTCCTTTTAATGATAATTATCGACGTCGTTATCTAGAGGTTTCAGTTGTTCCAAGGAATTTGAATTAATGAAGCACGGAAATCTTTCTGTTTCCGGTTTTTCGGTTCTAGAGATTTTGGTAGCCATTGCTATTTTTTCTATTGGTATACTGGCTTTGGCTAATATGAATATTGTTTCTCTTCGGGGGGTAAAGACTTCTAAGGATCTTACTTCTGCTACGTTAGCCTCTCAGTCTCTTCTGGAGGAATATGTGTTTAGTAAGGATTTTGAGTTTTTGGATACTGTTTGTAGTGATGTCCCTTCTTCTTTTTCTTATGGTAGCATCACTTTTTCTGTCCAGTGTCGTTTGGTTTCTTACTCTGATGATTTGAAGCAGGTTTGGCTTATCTTGTATTGGGATAATAATCGTCTTCAGTTTTCTGTTTTTCGTGTTCGAGGTGATACTTAATGTGTATTAGTGGTGTTCGTGGCAATACACTTGTTTTGGCTTTGGTAGTTTTGTTGCTTCTTACTGCAGTGGTTATGTGGGCTAGTCGTGATGCTCTTGTAGAAATTTGGACTTCGATTGCTAATCGTGACTATTATCAGGATTTTTATGCAGCTGAAGCCGGGATTCGCCTTGGTCTTAATAAGGTTTCTGAAGGTCTATCTGGTCAGTGGGTTGCTGTTTTGCCTTCTACTAGTGGTCAAATTTCTGTCAATTATTCGGTTACGTATCAGGGCTGTTATGAGGGAACGGTTGCTTATCGATGTACTAATCCTTCTTCTGCATGTGAGGAGTATCTTGTCCGTAGTTGGACTGATAGTGGATACACGATTGAGGCTTATGCTCAGAGGGCGGTCTCTGAATGCCCTTGATTTTATTGAGGAGGTGTCTTTATGGGGGCCTATTTAAAGCCTTTTGTTTTTATTTTTGTCTTTTATTTTGCTTTTGTCCGTCCAGTATTTTCTCAAAATATTTGCGGTGAGCTCCCTATATATATGGGGACTTATTCTATTCCCGAGATTCTTTTTGTTGTTGACCTTTCGGGAAGTATGATTTTGGGTCCCCGACCAGATTATACTCCTTCTTATGATTCTGGTGTTACTTATTCTGGCTTTTATACTGATCAGGGTTTGGCTAATAAGGTTTTTAATCGTCAATATATTATTGAATCCAATCTTAGATATCATTTGCTTTATCAGTGCTTTGATGATCCCTCTCATATTGTTGTTAACACTTATGATAGTTCTAATCCAGAAAACTCTCAATGTCCTGTTGATTTGTGTAGTGGTGCCTTTCGGGATTCTTCTGGTAATGTTACTTCTGTTCTTAATCAGTATGGAATTGCTGATTGGAGTTGGCACAGGAATAATTTAGATCCCCCGACTATTACTCTAAATGGTGATGAAATCTATTTTATGTATCATTTTTGCGATCAAAGTTGTGCTATATTTTTTCCTGGTTTTTTTCAATTTTGTGATGAATTTGGAAGGCCTGCAGGTTACGAATCTGATACTTTGGTTCTTGGAAACTATCTTAATATGAGTCGAATTGAGGTGGCAACTCGAGTTATTAGGGAGTTAGTTACCGATTCTTCTCTTTCTACAGGAGTTGCCTTTTTTAAGGCTGATTTTCCTGATTCTCAATATTTTACTCGAATTTATGTAGGATGTGAGCCTTACAGTGAATCTCATCTGACGACTATCTATAATGCTCTTGATGCCATTGCCCATCAGAAGGTTTCTGACTCGGCCAACGTCTTTCGGGTGATGGTTGGCGGAGGGACTCCCTTTTCTCCTTCAATTGTGGCTGCTAAGGAGTATTTCGCTGGCAACATTGCCGATGAGCTTGGAAACACCTATTCTCCTCAGCCGTGCGGTAAAAAATTTGCCATTTTTCTCACTGATGGGCAGGGTAATATCGATTCTACAGAGATAAATGTGGAAACAAGGACTAGGGAACTCGTTCAGAGTGGGGTGACGGCTATTGCCGTTGGTTTCAATCTTCCCCCTGATCAAGATGCCCAACTTCGGGTAATGGCCAGGGTAGCCAATGAAGAGGCTGATGGTGTCAATACTTTTGCCCTTCACCGTGATAACGATAATGATGGGGTCCCTGATCCCTTTATCGCTCGCAATCCAGATGAACTGGCCGATATTCTCCGCTCGATCATCTACGAGATAAAGCAGACCGTGTTTAGGACCGGAAGTGGTACAGCCACTAAAACCAACTATGGCAATATCCAGATCTATACTGGGTTTGATGTCTCTGACTGGACTGGAGAAGTTAGGACCGGTCCCTATCGCTACAATTGCGCTAACTGCCATTCTCTTTCAAACGCTAGGGCTCTGGCTAGATGGTATCATTTTGAGGATGTAGATGGCGATGGGCATCTTGATGCCTACGATGAAGATATTAATGGTAATAACCAGCTTGATCCTGAAGAAGATATTGATGGGGATGGCAATCTCGATGTGGCCGAACAGATTGACGCTAACGATCTACGTAATTTTCTCCTTGATCAGGATGCCATTGCCGCTGCTATGGGTAGTGAGGCTCTTGTTGGCTATGATAGTAGCAAGGTAGATGACATTGTTAATCTTATTCTTGGTAATCTTGACGCCAGTCTTTGGTATGCTTCTGATACTGGCTGGACAACTAATACGACTCTCCCCTGTGGGGCTAGCCGTAACATCTATACTAAAGACGCCAATGGTAAGTTTGAGTTTACGGTAGCTAATCTTGACCGCCTAAATGCCCTTATATCTCCGGATACTTACGACCTTAGCCAAGAAGATGTGAATTTCATCCGAGGGGAATTGGCCTGTGGATCTACGGTCTCTGGCTACCGGACGAGGGAGCACCCCTTGGGTGATATCATCAATAGTCAGCCTAAAGTAGAAGATAACCGCATCTGGGTGGGAGCCAACGACGGGATGTTGCACGCCTTTGACCTCAACACCGGGGAGGAGGTTTTTGCTTATATCCCTTCGGCCGTCCTTCCCCGCTACAAAGAGCTGAACTACTTTTCGGGGACTTACTGCCACGATTACTTCCTCGATGGGACTCCTATTATTGAGGACCTGGGGAGTCAGAAAATCCTTGTCTGTGGGCTTGGCCGTGGTGGTAATCAATTCTTCGCTCTGGACGTGACTACCCCTACGGCTACAGGGATCACTCCTTTATGGGAATTTTCTGATCCTAATCTGGGGGAGACCTGGAATGAGGCCCGCATTGCTCATCTTGAGGACGACTCTTGGGTGGCCTTCCTCCCCTCAGGATATGCGGAAAATGATGCTGATTGGATCAATAAAGTCGCTTGGCTCTATGCTGTCGGAGCCACCAATGGAGCCTATAAATGGGGGGTTCAATTGGGAGTTGAGGGTGAGAACATGCTCACCACTCCTGTTGCCGTGGATTCTGACTTCAACGATCGGGCAGATCGTCTTTATGTGGGAGATATGAAGGGGCGAATCTGGAAGCTGGAGAGTCTGACCACTTCTCCAACCTCTCAAATCATTATAAATCTCGGTAGCAACCATCCGATTACAGCCCGTCCAGCTTACGCAATAGCTAACGACAAGGTCTGGATCTATTTCGGTACCGGAAAGTTTTGGGATTGGACCGACGGTCAGGATGGGACCGTCCAGTACATGGTCGGTCTGCGTGATGAGGGCATGGAACTAACCCTTACGGATTTAAACGTCAATCAGATTACTATTGTCGGCAATTATGCCATTATCTCTGGAAGTTGTGATACCACAAAGCCGGGCTGGGCCATCGAACTTCCTCGCACAGGGCCTGCTGGAGGGGCGGAGAGGATCCTCACGCCGCCCTTGGTCCTGGGTGGATACGTCTTTTTCGTGACCTTTATCCCTACCGGAGATCAGTGTAGTGGAACAGGCGAGGCTTGGCTTTTTGTTGTTCGTTATGATTCTGGTTGCATGACCCTTTATGACGGTCCGGTCTTTGATGTCAATAACGATGGGGCCATTGATGAAAATGATAAAATCCTGGTCAACGGGACTCCGGCCTACCCTGCTGGTCTCAAGATCGGTGAAGGGGTCCCTGTAGGGGAGCTGAACACCTTAGGGGATCTCATCATCCAGGCCACCACCGAGGGTAATCAACCCATCCTTACCTCTATTAAGGCCTGGTTTAAGAAGGGCTCTTGGCGAGATCTTGACTAAACTGATTCTAAGGAGGCCAGAATGTTAAGGAAACTAGGGCTCTTTCTTCTCCTTGGGGCCTTGTTCTGGGGGTGTCCTTCTGGGGGATTAGCCCAACCGACCAAGGGGCAGGAGACGGCTTGGCATCTTATTTTTGGAGATATTCCTGCTGACAACACCCAACAGATCTATGCCCTGGTAGAGAAACAGATCTTCGAAGGCCAAAGGCTTAAGGCAATAGTTGTCCAAATAGGCCCCAAACATCTAACTATTCCGGTCTCGAAAAAGGTGAAACTCTTCCAAGGAGGGATCAGGGGAGAAGGCTCTATGGTGAGATCAGGTAGCTGGCCTGATCTCACCCCGGGTACGATTCTTCGCATCCATTATCTGCCCCAGGACAATGGGCGCATTGTGGCCATTTATGTGGTGGGCCGTCAGACGGTAGAAGAGGAGAGGATTTGGCACAAAAAGCTCAGATAATCTATGGATTTCTTAGATGAGTTTGGCTAGGGCCTTGAGCCAGAAGGTATGGCCGGGAAGATCTAACTTGATGAGCGGAAGTTCTCCGAGAAGGGATTGACGGGCAACCTCAAGAAGGCTAGGGGCTTCTTCCTTGAGGGAGGCTAAGGCCAAAGTTGCCGCAGAAGCGGCCGAGGGGATGGCTCCATCATAGTCATCATGAACCAGGCAGGGTAGATCTTGGGCCTCGGAGAGATAAAAGCAACCATCTTTGAAAAAACGGCTGATCATTTCTTGGGAAAGTCTTTCCTTTAACTCTTTCTCCAGGGCTACTCCGACCTTTTCGGCCTCTAGGAGGGCAAGGATTATCCAGGCGTAGTCCTCAAGAAGACCCTGGGCCGTAATGGTTCCTTCGATTTGGCAGTGAAAAAGGGGCTCATTGAGGATAGAGGCCAAGATCTTCTGCCCTTGATCGGCAAAATCTCTTTCTCTGAAGAGCCTAGCGGCCCGAAAAAAGGCTTTGGCCATCATGGCATTCCAGGAGGTGATAACCTTGTTATCTATAGCTGGAGAGGGTCGCCTTTTGCGGGCGGCCAGAAGGCGGAGTTTGGCCTCGTCGAGGGCCTTGATTTGGGAGCGACTGAGTCCTAACTCTCTGATCAGCTGGGAAAGAGGAGCCCGGAGGAAGATAATATTGCGGCCGGTCCGGTATCCCTTTACCGGATCGAGGAAGTTGCCCTCTGTCTGGATGTTATAGACGCGGCAGAAAAGTTCCCCAAGCTCCCGTCCTAAGAGATCCCTTATCTCTTCTTTGGTCCAAAGATAATACCATCCTTCACGGCCTTGGGTTTCGGCATCTTGAGAGCTGGCCAGGGAGCCATCCTCTAAGGACAGTTCCCTTTCTACATAATCAAAGATTTCGCGAACCACCTGGGCATAAAAGGATTTCCCGGTCAGCTCATAGGCCTCAAGGTAGGCCAGGGAGATCAAAGCTTGGTCGTAGAGCATTTTTTCGAAGTGGGGGACGTGCCAAGCAGCATCTACACTGTAGCGATGAAACCCGTGGCCAAGGTGATCATAGATGCCTCCCAGACGCATAAAAAGAAGGGTCTTTTCTAACATCTCTAAGGCGATTGGCTGGGCCAGGCGTCTGTAGGCTTGGGCCAAAAAATATAGAACCGAAGGCATGGGGAATTTAGGGCTCCCTTTTAGGCCACCGTATCGCCAGTCAAAGGAGGCCTCTATGGCTTCAAGGGCTAGAGAGAATATATCCCGGCCAGGCAACTCCGAGGCCTTGGCCACTTCTGGCATTAAATCCTTAAGGATCTGTCTAGCCGAGGCCCGAAGGCGCTCTTTATCTTTCGTCCAGGCAGTGGCTACCGCCCGGAGGATCTCGGCAAAGCCGGGGCGGTTGCCGCTTCCGCGTTTGGGGAAGTATGTTCCAGCCATAAACGGCCACTTCTCAGGGGTAAGAAAGACCGAAAGAGGCCAGCCTGCGCCTCCGGTAAGTAGCAGGCAGGCCCTCATATAAAGGCTGTCGATATCCGGTCTTTCTTCACGGTCGACCTTAATAGGAATAAATTGCTCGTTTAGAAGAGCAGCGATTTCTTCGTCCTGAAAGCAATCCCGGTGCATTACTTGGCACCAGTGGCAGGCAGCATATCCAATGGATAAAAAGACCGGTTTGTCTTCCTGCAGAGCCTGATAAAAGGCCTCCTCAGTCCAAGGCCACCACCTGACAGGATCGTGGAGATGTCTCCGGAGATAAAGGCTTTTAGCCTTTTGAGAGAAAAGGTTAGACACGGGAGCCTCTGGGGTCAGGGGTGAGTCTGTGGCGGAGCTGATACTTAAAGCGGGCCTTTAGGTCTTCAGGGATAAGAAAGACTATAATTCCTGTGGCCTTCAACACATAAGGATAGAGGCGAGATTTAGAAAGAATATGCCCCCCTTGGGGGACAAAGGTAACCACCAGGAAAATAATCATGGCCGCCACTAAAGAGGCCTTTATGAAGCCGAGGGCGGCTCCTAGCACTCGGTCTAGCCAAGAGAGTTTGATCAGCTCTAAAGTCCTTCGGAGAAGGACTCCCAGGATAAAGATCGAGAGATAGACAATGATAAAGACGGTCAAAAAAGAAAGACCTTTTAGAAGGGGTTGGTTGGTTATCCATGGAGAGAGGATATTGGCTACCAGGGGATGGAAACGTCCGGCCAGAAATATTCCCAAAATGAGTCCCACTATGGAGGCCAGCTCTCGACTAAATCCATTAAAAAGGCTTTTGAGGAAGAAAAAAACAAAGATGGCTAGAAGTAGATAGTCAAACCAGCTCAGGCCGGATAAGAAGGTCTTTGCACCTTCCATTTTGTTCCCTCTCGTGTATCCTGAAGGACAACCCCCATCTGCTGGAGTCTATCCCGGATTTCGTCTGCCCGAGCAAAATCCCTTTGGCGCCGGGCAGCCTCCCTTTCGGCCACTAAGGCCTCAATTTCCTCTTGGTCTAACCCCAGTTGTTCAATCAGCCTTTTCCTTTCAGAGAGGAGATAGGCCTCAGGGTCTTCCTCAAGGATGCCCAGGATCTGGCTGATGGGTTTCTTGAGGCGCGAAAGCCCGCAGCGGGCTACCCTTTCATGCTCTCGCAAGGGATTTCTTCCGGCCAAGGTGAGGACTCGGTTAAGATGGGAGATACCCTCAAAGAGTAGGCCTACGACCTTGGCGGTGTTAAAGTCATCATCCATGGCCTGGGAGAGATTGTTTTCGAAGTCAGCAAAAAAGGATTCTATCTGACCTAGCTCCCGAAGCTGTTTGCGTTCGGGGGACTGGTCACTTACCGCCTTAAGGTCTATCACGGCCCGAAAGGTCTCATAGGCCCGTTCAAGGGCTGCCTGCCATTCGGCCATAATCTCGGGGCTAAAGTCAAGTGGGCTTCGGTAATGTTTGGAGAGAAGGAATATCCGAATTACTTCGGGATGATATTGGGAAAGGACGTCTCTGATGGTGACAAAGTTGCCCAGACTCTTGGACATCTTTTCTTCCTTGATGGTTACAAAACCGTTATGGATCCAGTAGCGGACAAAGGTCCGACCGGTAGCAGCCTCGCTTTGAGCAATCTCATTTTCATGATGAGGAAAGATAAGATCCATACCGCCGCCATGAATGTCAATGGTCTCGCCTAGATACTTCATAGCCATGGCCGAACACTCTATATGCCAGCCCGGTCGCCCTCGTCCCCAGGGGCTCTCCCAGGAGGGCTCTCCAGGTTTGGCTGCCTTCCAGAGGGCAAAATCAAGGGGATGGCGCTTCTTTTCTGAGATGGCCACTCGGGCTCCGGCCCGCATGTCTTCAAGGCTCCGGTGGGAAAGGGCTCCATATCGAGGGAAACTTTCCACGGCAAAGTAGACGTCTCCCCCAGCCTCATAGGCATAGCCGGCTTCGATCAATCGGGAAATAAGGGCAATGATCTCGGCGATGTGTTCAGTGGCCAAGGGCTCTACCGAGGGGGGAGACACCTTGAGGGCAGCCATGTCCTCGCGGAAGGCCTCAATAAAGCGTTTGGCCAACTCCAGAGGGGGCTCACCGGTCTCATTAGCCCGGTTGATGATCTTGTCATCTATGTCGGTGAAATTGCGTACATAGGTTACTTGATAGCCTCGATACTTGAGATAGCGGTAAATGACGTCAAAGACTACTGCTGAACGGGCATGACCGATATGGGCATAATCATAAGCGGTGATGCCACAGACATACATGCCCACCTGGGGAGGATTAACCGGTTCAAAGGATTCCTTTGTCCGAGAGAGTGAATTATAGATCAAAAGACCCATAGCTCTATTTTCTACCCTGAATTTTTCGGACTTAAAAGAGGAAGGTGTTCTTAAGGAGCAAAAATAAGGGGGGCAGCAAAGCCCCCCTTATTTTTTGAGGGGGTTAACCGATTTTTTTCAGGCGCCTGGCTATTGCCAGCATGATTCCGCGTCTGTCTGGAGCCTTGACGTTTTCCCAGGTCCTTTCCCGAGGGGCAAACTTTTCACGAAGGAGATGGAGATCCTTCTTTTTGCCGATGTAGTAGACATTGGGGCCGAGATTGACCTCTTTGGTGCTTAAACGCATGGCCCCTTTTTGGTGGATCAGCTTGTAGACCTCGGAGTTTTTATCGGCTAGGTCTCCAAAGATGCGGGCATCGGCAATGCAAGTCTTTACACAGGCTGGGGGTTCTCCGTGACGAATCCTCTCGAGGCAAAAGGTGCATTTATCTGCCTTGGGTTCATCTAGCTCCTCATTTAGGTAGCGGGCCCCGTAAGGACAGGCCTCCACACAGGCTCCACAACCGATGCATCGCTCCTTATCAATGAGGACGATCCCTGTAAAAGGTTCTTTATAGGTGGCCTTTACGGCCATTTTGGTGGTTTTCCCACTTCTAGGACAGTGAAACTCCTTTTCTTCTGGCTCTACTGGACAGACGGTGATACAGGCCGGGGCATCGCAGTGGTTACAGAGCCCGGGATAAAAGGTATAGGAGATCCCATAAGGTGTTTTTTCTGGTCCTAACCGTTTAAGCCAATTTCTCCGGTAGGGAACCGGGACCTGCCACTCTGCCCGACAGGCTAAAGCACAGGCGTGGCAGCCAACACAACGATCAAGATCAATGACCATGGCATATTGATGACTATTTTGAGCACTCATCTTTTACCTCCTAGGCCTTTCTAATCTCAAAGCGGGGAATCTCAGGCGGAAGCGGCCTGAGTTCAGGGATGTCGAGAGTTTTGCCGCCCTTGATGATCTTGACAAAGCTCGTTCGGTGGCTGGAAGAGCCCATAAAAGGGTCTTCTACGTAGTGGGTGATCAAAAACTGATCGCTGGCCCCTTTCTGATAGGCCTTGGTCAGTCGGGGAGAACGGCTTCCAAAACCATGGGCCACATAGATGGCATCGGGACGAATGCCTGGAGTAACCTTGGCCTTTATGGGATTTGATTTGTAACCGTCTTGATTTACCAGAACTACGGTGTCTCCGTTCTTGATTCCCAGTTTGGCGGCAACCTCATCGTTTATCCAGACATGATTCTCCGGCCATTCATTATGGAGCCAAAGATTGTTCATCGTTCGGCTGAAGGTGTGGACCGGCACCCGACCGTAGATCAGACGGGCATAGCCTTTGGGAGGGGCCGGAGTGGGTTCGAACTTGGGAACTGGATCAAAGTCTTCATCAGCAAAGGCCTCACAGTAAAGCTCGACTTTGCCGGATTCAGTGGCCAACTGAAGCCCTTTTTTCGGATCACGGTAGGGTCTTCCTGGGAAGGTTACTAGACCGCCTTTTTGTACCAATTTTTCTACCGAAAGCCCGATTTCTTTAAGTTGGCCATTGAGATAGGCGACTTCGTTTTCACAGGTAAAGAGCGAAAGGCCCAAGCGCCTGGCCAGTTGCTGGGCTATCCAGTAAGGGGATCGGGCCTCTCCCAAGGGTTCTACGGCCGGCTGGCGAAGGGTAATGAAAGGATGAAGCTCGTCGTTTTTGTAAACGTGATCATAACGCTCCAGATAGACGGCATCTGGAAGGATTATATCAGACCAGATGGCCGTCTCCGTGGGAAGCATTTCTACGGAGAAGATGAAGTCTAATTTCTTTATGGCTTCCATGGTCTGATATGGGTTGGGAATGGTCTGGAGAATGTTGACCCCGCAGACCCCCCAGAGTCTTATGGGGTAAGGCTTTCCGGTAAGAGTGGCCTTGATGATCTCATTAGTGGGGCTTCCGGGAAAGGGCTCGGCAAAAGGGAATTTTTCTTTAAGGGGTGTGTCGGATTCACCGGCTTCTTCGTGACCAATAAGGCATTCGGCTTCCCCAATGGGGATGGGGGTGGGGAAATATATCCCTCCGGGAACCCCGATAGATCCGAAAAGGGCAGCCAGGATGGCCAAACAACGATGACGCTGAACATCTCCTCGGCCATACCAGGTGGAATGACGTCCGGGATAGATGACGACCTGAGGCCGGGCCGCAGCCAGGATTTCTATAGCTGTTTTAATATCTTTTTCATCTAGGTCACATATTCTGGCGGCCCACTTAAGGTTGTAGCCTTTGACAGCCTCCTTAAGCTTCTCAAAACCATGGCAGTTCTTCTTGACAAAGTCCTCATCGTAGAGGTTGTTCTGGATGACATAATTTATCCAGGCCAGAAGCAGGGCCGTATCTGTTCCTGGGCGTATAGGGAGCCAGAGGTCAGCCTTTCCGGCTGGGGCCGAAAAACGCGGATCAACCACAATCAATTTGGCCCCTCGGGCTAATCCCTCGATGTATTCTCTTATGTGGGAGACGTGGAGATTCTCTCCGAGGTGACTGCCCACCAAGAGCATAGCCTTGGTGTGGCTCATATCAACGTACTGTCTGGTTCCTGAGACCACATAGCCGAGAGTTGTCAGATAGGCCACAGCCACTGGGCCGACACACTGGAAGAAGGCTGGCTCATTGGAGTAATTTTCTGTCCCCAAGGTCTTGAATATCTCGCGGAAATACTCTGCTGAGGCCCCATGGTCAAAGAAGGCCAGGGCATGAGGGCCATATTTGTCTCTGATCTTTTTGATGTTATGGGCGACTTCATCAAGGGCCTCATCCCAGGATATACGGGTCCATTTGCCTTCTCCCCTGGCTCCCACTCTCTTAAGGGGGTATTTGACCCGGTCTGGATCGTAGAGGAGCTGGATGCCGGAGTTGCCCCGTGCACAGACTCGAGGACCATTGGCCGGGCTCAGGGGATTGCCCTCTATCTTGACCACCTTGCCCCCTTTGACCTTAACTACGATAGGACAACGCCAGAAGCACATCTCACAGACGGAGGTTACCTCTTTGGCCCCTAAGCTTCCCGGAAGCCCCTCCTTGCTTTCGGCCCAAGCCTTAGAGGGGCGAAAAAGGCCCCTGGTTTTGAACTCCATGGCTGCTAGGGCCGCGCAACTGGCCGCTGACAGCTTAAGAAAATGCCTCCTTTTCATGGGAAACCTCCTCAGAGAGTTTTTGAAGGACCTCCCCAGTGAGCCGAGCCAGAAAGCCAAAGTAGGGGTGAGGCTCGGCTGCCAGGAGTCGTTTCAGGAAGGCCGGGTACCATCTGAGGAGATGCTTGTGGAGGAAGTCATCCAGAAGCGGCCCGCTCTCCTCTTCAAGTAACCGGCCCACAAAGGCAAGTTCAAAGGCCAGATGGTCAGCAGGCTCTCCTGCCCCTTCCACTTCAAGGCCAGCCTGTCTATAAAAAGAAAGGGCTTCATCGTGAGGCCTCTGAAAGAGGAGACCTTCGGGAGAAAGATAAACGGAGGCATAAGGGGGGGCTTCAGCCCCAAAGGGAGCACTGATAAAAAGCCTGGTATATTCTGCTCTGAGCTGCTCTTTGTCTAGACCATTTAAGGAGGGGATGCTGAGGTCCAGATCCTGGGCCACAGAAGAGAGTATCTCCCAGATTTCAGATCTCCCTGGATCTGCTGGCGGGTAAGAAAAGCATTCTGACAAGAGATAGAATAATCGAAACACAAAACGTAAATATAGGTTTAAGTAATCATTGTCAAATTGAAAAAGGCAATAATTTTAAGGTTAATAATGATGATGGGCAGTCATGAGGCTGATTTTAGGGGCTAAAATGCTAATTTTTGGTTAAAATTTTGCGTTAAAGCCTTTTATCTCCTTAATTGGAGTTATTTTTTATTTATTGGTAGTTTTGGCCCTTTAGTTGGTTATTCCCTTCTATTTTTAGATGGAAGGAGGACGGACGTGGAATTCTATCTCATTTTGGCAGCGATTATTGCTGTGGCCATCGCCCTTTTTGCCATCCAAAACGCCTCTCCCGTGGTGGTCAGTTTTCTTTTTTGGCGTTTTGAGAGCTCATTGGCGGTGGTTATCATCTTGGCCATTACCGCCGGTATTGCCATCACTTGGCTTATTACCATTCCCTCTCGCATTCGGCGGCGACGAGAGCTTTCGGAGAGGAACAAAAGGGTCGAGGAACTGGAGCGTCGCCTCCGGGAGCTAGAGGAACTCCTGGCCAAAAGGGCTGAGACTCCCTCTTCAGACCTCTAGCCCTTCCATCGCTCCGACAATCTCGGCGATGATTCTGTCTACAACCTCAAGAGGATCCGGGGCTCGACGGATGGGCCGGCCGATTACCAAGTAATCAGCCCCAGAGGCTATGGCCTCGGTCGGGGTGGCTACCCGGACCTGATCATCCTGGCCAGCCCACTCCGGCCTTACCCCGGGGACAACAGTAATCAGGCGGGGGAAGGCTTCCTTAATGGCCAGGACTTCTTTGGGTGAACAGACTACTCCATGGCAGCCAGAGATTCGGGCCAGGGCGGCTAGCTTGAGGGTGAGTTCCTTGATGTCTCGAATTAATTCGGCCGAAAGGCCGACTTCCATAAGGTCGGCCCGAGTAAGAGAAGTAAGGACGGTGACTACCAGAATTTTAAGCCCCCCTTCGGCCGCAGAAGCCGCTGCTCTGAGAGCCATCCTTCCGGCCTGACCATGGACGGTGAGCATGTCAACACCTAGGTTGACGGCTTGGCGGACAGCTCGCTCTATGGTGGCCGGAATGTCATGGAACTTGAGATCTAGAAAGATTCGGGCCCCGCTTTCTTCCCTTATGATCTTGATTATCTCCGGGCCCTCGGCGCAGAAGAGCTCAAGGCCTACCTTGAAGACTCCCACTCGACCGGCCAGAAGTCGTACCCAGGAGATGGCCTCAGTTCGACTCGAGACATCCAGGGGAAAGATCAAGCGTTTGATGGCTTCTTTCTCTCTCACCTCTGACTCCTTGAAAGTCGTATCCTTTAAGGTAAGGTAGCTAGCATCATAATATATGGAGGCCAGAAATGTATTCCCGGATGTTGGTTTTACATTTCCCGGCAGAGATAGTCGATAAACCCATCGTTTGCAATCTGGTCAAGGACTTTGATCTTCGTTTCAATATCCTCAAAGCAACCATCCTACCTGGCAAAGAAGGGATTATGGTTATGGAACTCTCTGGCCACCCCAAGAATTTCTCTAAGGGTCTTAAATATCTCCGGGATCAAGGCGTGGAGATCAAGACCATCGGCCAGGAGATCCGCCGCAATGAGGAACGTTGTATGCAATGTGGTTTATGTACGGCTGTCTGTCCTACCCAGGCCCTTTATATCAAGCGTCCGGAGATGGAGGTCCTCTTTTCTTCGGAAAAGTGTAGCGGCTGTGAGCTGTGTATTGCCGTCTGTCCCCCGCGGGCCATGGAGATAAGGAGACAGGCCCAGATTACCATCTAGATGCGTATTGCTGTTGCCCTCTCTGGCGGGGTTGATAGCTCAACGGCGGCCTATCTCCTCAAGATGGCCGGCCATGAGGTCTTTGGCCTCTTTCTCCTCCTGGCCCAGGCCCATCCAGAAAAGGAGGTGGCCAGGCTCAAGCAGATCACCAAACACCTGGGCATAGAACTTAAGGTTATTGATCTGCGCCGGGAGTTTGCCTCTAAGGTAGTGACCTATTTCCGTCAGGCCTATCTTGAAGGTAAGACTCCTAACCCTTGTGTGGTCTGCAACCAGAGGATCAAGTTCGGAGCCATGCTTGAGGCCGCCCGTAGGCTTGGGGCCGAACGCTTGGCAACCGGCCATTACGTAAGGCTTTCTCTGGAGAGAGAAAGTAGCTGTCTTTACATTCGCAAGGGGCGGGATCCCCGCAAGGATCAGTCGTATTTTCTCTGCCTCCTTGATCAGGATCAGTTAAATTCTCTTCTTTTCCCCTTAGGGGGCTACACCAAAGACGAGGTGATAAAGATTGCCAGCCAGGCCGGCTACTTTGGCTTTACTTCTCCAGAGAGCCAAGAAGTCTGCTTCATACAAGGAGATTATCGGAAGCTTTTTCCTGAAGAGCTGGTCAGTCCAGGTCCTATTGTGACTACTGATGGTCGGCAGGTAGGGATTCACCGAGGTCTCTTTAATTATACAGTAGGACAACGGCGGGGTCTGGGCCTTCGCTTAGGGCGTCCCTACTATGTGGTTTTTCTTGATACCTCTAGAAACCGTCTGATTGTGGGCCCCAAAAAGGACCTTTATCGTCAAGAGTTCTTTGTCTTAAGGCCTCATTTTGTTTGCCCAGAAAAAATTTCCTTCCCCCTCAGGGCCCGGGTTCGGATACGCTATCGTCATACCGAAGCCCCAGCCCGGATAGATAGAATTGGAGACAGGCTTCGGGTCATCTTTGATTCCCCCCAACGGGCCGTGACCCCGGGACAGTTTGCCGTCTTTTATCGGGATGATATTGTCCTCGGTGGAGGTGAGATCTTTCTCGGATGAAGGTCGCCTTAGTCACCTTGGGTTGCAAGGTAAATCAGGTGGAATCGGCCTCCCTGCTTGAGGCCTTTGAGGCCCAGGGGGCCTCTATTGTCCCCTTTGGGGAGAAGGCTGATCTTTACGTGGTCAATACCTGTGCAGTTACAGCCAAGGCGGCCTATCAATCTCGCCAGCTTATTCGTCGGGCCCAGCGCCAGTCACCTCAGGCTCGGGTAATCGCCACCGGCTGCTACGTCCAGGTAGCTCCTTTTGAGATTGTTGAGCGCTCCTTGGGCTCCATCTGCTTGATAGGCAACGACCAGAAAGCCCGTTTGGTAGAGCTTGCCCTTAATGGGGACGACTGTCTTGAGATCTACGTAGGGGACATCCGTCGGGTAAAAAAGATTGCTCCTTTTTTTGTTCGGCGCCTCCGGGGGCGGACTCGGGCCTTTCTCCGGGTCCAGGATGGTTGTAGTGCCTTTTGTAGTTATTGCATTGTCCCTTACAGCCGGGGGCCTTCCCGAAGCCTCCCTTTGGAGGAGGTAAAGGGGCAAGTCAAGGCCTTCGTCGAGGAGGGCTATCGGGAAATCGTGGTCACGGGTATCCATCTGGGCCATTACGGAAAAGACCTTACTCCTCCTCTTAATCTGGTAACCCTTCTTAGTGAGATTGAGTCCCTTGGGCCAGAAAGAATCAGACTTTCTTCCCTGGAGGTAGGAGAGGTCGATGATGGATTTCTTCGCTGGGCTCAGTCTTCAGAGAGACTCTGTCCCCACTTCCATATTCCCCTTCAAAGTGGGGCCGACGAGATTCTTGAAGCCATGAATAGGCACTACCGGGCCCGGGAATACCTTGAAAGGCTTAATCTCCTTCGGGCCCTCTTTCCACAGGCAGCCTTGGGGGCCGACGTTATGGTTGGTTTCCCGGGGGAGACAGAAGAGGCCTTTTCTCAGACTTATCGACTCATAGAAGAAAGCCCCCTTACCTATCTTCATGTTTTTCCCTTTTCGCCCCGTCCCGGGACCTTGGCTGAGGCCTTGCCTGGTCGGATATCTCCGGTAGTCGTCGCCCAGCGTTTAAAGCTCCTTCGAGCCCTTTCTCAGCGGAAGCGCAAAAGCTTCTATCAGGGGCAACTGGGCCGGGTTCTTTCAGTCTTAGTGGAGGGAATAGATCGGGCCACCGGGCTCCTTAAAGGCACCTCGGAGAATTATCTTCCAGTCCTCCTTGATGGAGAGGCCTCGGTGGGAGAGATTGTCCCGGTGAGGATAGAAAGAATTATTGATGACAAAGTCTTTGGGATTCCTCTTTAGAGCCTTCTTGGGATTTGAGGGGCTTGAGAAGGGAGAGGATCTTTTCAAGCCGGAAGGGTTTTTGGAGAAAATGAACCCGCTCTCCTAAACTAGGAAGGTCGGCCCCGTGATTATAGCCACTCATAGCCACAATGGTAGCCTTGGGGAAACGGACGAGTGCTTCTTCAATGAGCCGAAGCCCACTTATTCGGGGCATGACCAGATCAAAAATAAGTACATCATATGAGACCCCGGGCCGTTTAAGAAACTCTAGGGCCTCATGACCATCAGAGGCCACCTTTACTTTAAAGCCCCTAAGGCTTAAGGCCTCCTCCAGAAGCTCCCTTATGGAATCGTCATCTTCGGCCACCAGTACCCGAAGTGTTCTTCTCGGCCCCTCTTTCTCTTCGCTGGCCGGGAAGGTCATCCGGAAGGTGGTTCCCTCTTGAGGAAGGCTTCGGACCTCTATGTCACCCTTTAAGGCCTTGATCAAAAAATAGACCATAGAGAGTCCCAGGCCCGTACCCTTGTCTTCCTTTTTGGTGGTAAAGAAAGGTTCAAAGATTCGCTCCTGGATCTCCGGGGGGATTCCCAAACCGGTGTCGCTGATCTCCATGATGACCCGCTTCCCCTCAGAGAAGGTTTTAATAGAGAGGCTCCCTCCCTGGGGCATGGCATCCCGGGCGTTAATGACCAGGTTGAGGATAATCTGCTCAAGGGCTGTGGGATCGTAGCGGACTGGGGGAAGATCCGGGCTTAGGTCGGTTTTGAGGATAATGTCTTCTCCTAAAAGATGGCGGACAAGGTCAAGGGTGCGGTTTATCTCTTGATTGATGTTTCCCGGTCTAGGCTCCAGGATCTGTCCTTGGCCCAAGGTGAGCAATTTGTTGGTCAGTTCCACCCCTTGCCCCAGACGCTTAAGGACTTTTTGGAGCCGCTCTGAGGTCTTACCTGAGGGAAGTTCCAGAAGGGCCATCTCTATCTGGCCCATGGCCGCCATAAGGAGGTTGTTGAAGTTGTGGGCAATGCCGCCGGCCAGTCGGGCTACGGCTTCCATCTTTTGGGCCCGACGCAACTGGCTCTCGACCTCTTTGAGCCTGGAGATGTCCCTTAAGACACAGACGACAATTTTCTGACCTTCATAGTCGGCCGGATAGAGCCAGACGTCAAAGTGACCCTGGCTGACGTTAATCTCCAGACGCACCGGGCCCTGGTGAAGCACTTCTTCCAAAGGGCAGAAACGGCAGACCTCTTTTTGACTGAAGAGATATTGATAACAGAGACGACCCTCAGGGGGGCCGTAAAGGGCTTCAGCCTTTTCATTTACAAAGAGAATCTCTCTTTTGTGGTTGATACCAATAATGATATCCGGAAGGGACCGGAAAAGACTGCATATTCCAGAGCAGGAATTATTCCCCATAACCAAGCCCTTAAAGAGACAATTTAGAAGAAAAAATCCCGATTTTGACAAGTGATTGCCAAATAAGGCCGAAAGACTTCCCCCTCAAAGGACTAAAACAGCTGATCTCTTGCCATAAATCAAAAAAACAATACCTGTCAATTGGACAAAGACCGTAGGTGTTTATTCCTAGGTATTTATCCTAGGAACATAATCTTAAGTAAAGATGGGCAGTTGGTCGGGGGATATTCTTATCTCCAACCGGATAGAGAAAGGCTTGTTTAAAAGCGGAGGAAGGGCGTTTTTTATATCGACTTTAAGGGTCTGCAAGGGGAATAATTTTTGGGCTGGCCAGAAATTCTCCTTTAGAAATATCTTTTCCTTATGATAAAAAGGCCGGGCAGCGGATCTGTTGACGTGGCTTCTAATGGCTCTGAGGTTATGACTGTCTGGGGAGGCCAGAGTCCGGTTATAGGCTTTTGAGGCTTGGTCCTTTAGAAACCAGGAGGGCATCTATTTTGGTGAACCCATTAAATAAATGAGAACGTGTCTTTGGAAGCTTTTTCTATTAAAAATCTTTCTATTAAGGAGAGAATGGCTTGAGTGCCTGTGGCCCGGGCAGGTCCTGAACAACATCCATTATCGATATTTAAACGAAAACTTTATTTTAACCCCTTGAAATAATTAATTAAACCCTTGCCTTTGGGCGTTTTTTCTTTAAAATAACCTCGAATTTGTCCAAAATAAAAATAATCGTGGGGATGAGTGGGGGAGCTTAAGATCTAACCAGGATCTCATAGAAAAGGGTAGATTATTCTATTTTTCTTATCTTTTAATAAGGGGTATGAGAATGAGGGAAATAATATTTGGACGCAGTAAAATTTCAACAGAGGGTCCTTGTTATGTTATTGCGGAAATTGGACATAATCATCAAGGGAATTTAGATACTGCTTTACAGATGATTGAAGTGGCTGCACGCTGTGGAGTTCAGGCTGTGAAGTTTCAAAAACGAGATAATAAATCTCTTTTTACCAAAAAATTTTATAATAAGCCCTATGAGAATGAAAATAGTTATGGTTCAACATATGGTGAACATAGAGAGTTTTTAGAGTTTGGTATGGAAGAGTATAAAATTCTGAAAAGAGTAGCCGAAGAAAATGGTCTAGAATTTATGGCCACAGCCTTTGATTTTAAAAGTGTAGATTTTCTTGAAAATCTGGGTGTGACTAGCTATAAGGTAGCATCTGGAGATCTAACAAATATACCCCTTTTAACTTATATAGCCAAACTGAAGAAACCCATGTTTATTTCTACGGGCGCTGCTACCTTGGATGAGATAAGAATGGCATATGATGCCGTTATTAAACATAACGATCAGATCTGCTTGTTACATTGTATTGCTGGTTATCCGGTTGATTATGAGTACCTTAATTTAAGGTTTATTGAAACTCTAAGGAGGGAGTTTCCTTAGGCCATTATAGGTTATTCAGGGCATGATAACGGTATTTTGGCGGCTGTGATTGCCTACATGTTAGGTGCTACTGTTGTGGAAAAACATTTTACTTTGAATCGAGCTTGGAAGGGTACTGATCATAAGTTTTCTTTGGAGCCAGAAGGTCTAAGAAAACAAGTTAGAGATTTGCGTAGAGTTGATCTTGCGTTGGGTACGGGAGAAAAAATTATTCATGATTTTGAGTGGGATGCTAGAAAGAAGATGGGTAAGGGTATTTATGCCTCCCGTTATTTGCCAGCTGGCAAAATTATTACTTGGGATGATTTAGTGTTTAAGAGTCCGGCCAATGGTACGCCTCCTTATTTAGTGGATAAAATTTTGGGAAAAAGGTTGAAAGTCGATCTTTCGGAAGAGTCTTCTATTTCACTAGACATTTTAGAATGATTTCTTCTCAGCTTTGATTCTTGATCATTATTTTCTTATTGATTGAATGCTTTGACCTTTTTAATTCCAAAATGGCTGGCTATAAGCAAAAAATATATAAATCATATGTTAGTTTCCGTGATTCGTCTGATTTTCTCCTCTCTTTTCGGATTTTGCAGTTTAGGTCGCACTTCTATGAAAAACATTTCGGTCTCTTTTTGGCTCCTACTAAGGATGTTAATATCATTGATTTAGATTGTGGTAATGGTTCTCTTTTGTGGTGGTTGCGTTCTTTGGGGTGTCGCCATGTTTATGGTGTTAATATTAGTCAGGAGCAAATAACTAATGCTCGTGCTTTTGCTATTCAATCTATCGACAATGTGATGTCCTCTCTT
>NZ_JBPMLP010000032.1:0-46935 GCF_054026695.1 Thermosulfuriphilus sp. | reverse complement strand
CCAGGTGAGGCCGGTGGCCTGATCGAGGACGAGGCCTTCCTTGGTAATAAAGCGTGGTTTGGGCCATGGGGCTCCGGAGCGGACCTCGCCGTCTTGGCCGGATCCGTGACAGGGTATCTGGCGGCCCATTTCGTCGTAGCAGTGGATCTGTCCAGTCTGTAGGAAAACCATGACTCTTAACAAGAGAGCTTAGATGACTGCTCCCAGAAATCAATCCCTAACTGGGAAGAGGGATAATCAGAGGCCGCTTTGATCCAGGAAGACAGAGGACTTTAAAGTCTATTTCAAAGGTAAGCTTGAGGGTTTTGGCATTCAGAACTTCCTCTGGGGGGCCCTGGGCAATGATCTTTCCTCTTTTCAGAAGAACGACCTGATCACTGTAGACAGAGGCGGCATTTAAATCATGGAGAGCGCAGACGATAGTCTTCCCCTCTTCCCGGATGCGTCGGAGATGGGTAAAAAGGGCCTGGGTCTGGGAAGGATCGAGATGGGCGGCTGGTTCATCAAGAAGGATGATCTCGGCCTCTTGGGCCAGGGCCCGGGCCACGAAGACCCGCTGTCTTTCTCCCCCAGAGACTGCGGTAATGGGGCGGGAAGCTAGGTGAAGGACATTGGTTGTGGCCAGGGCCTGAAGGGCGACCTCCAGATCTTTCTGATAGCTACTTTTGTGTGGATAGCGGCCGAAGATGACCATCTCCAGACAAGAGAAAGGGTAGAGGACCTCTTGACCTTGGCGGACAAGGGCAATATGGCGGGCCCGCTGTCTGGGAGAAAACTCGGAGATGTCCCGCCCGCTGAGCCGGATCCTTCCGTTCAGGGGTGGTAGAAGACCAGCGGCAGACTGAATAATGGTTGTCTTTCCGGCCCCATTGGGGCCGATGAGGCTTGTCCACTGCCCAGGGGCAAAAGAGAGGTCAAGGTCCTCAATCACCTTTTCTCCCCGGTAGCCTAAGGTCGCTTTTTCAAATGTCAGGGTCGCCCTCATGACCAGGACTCAAGTTCCTTGCGTCTTCGATAAAGTAGCCAAGCAAAAAATGGCCCTCCAAGCAGAGAGGTGATCACTCCCACAGGGAGTTCTTCCCCGGTAGGAAGGATAATCCTAGCTAAGACGTCGGCCAGAATCATCAATCCGGCCCCCAGGACAAGGCAGATAACCAGAAGGCTGCGGTGGCTCGGCCCTATAGCCAAACGAACGAGGTGGGGGACGACCAGGCCTACAAAACCGATGACCCCGGAGACGGCCACGGTGGCCGCAGCCGCCAGACAGCAGACAAGGAGCAACCAAAAACGAACCACCTTTACGTGGACACCGAGGTGTTCGGCCTCTGTGTCTCCCAGACTCAAAAGATCAAGCTCTCGATGCCAAAAGAATGATAGAAAAAGGGCCGGTAACACATAGGGGATGAGGAAGAGAAGGTGGCCTTCTCCCCGGCCGGAAAAGCTCCCCAAGAGCCAGAAGACGATGGAAGACAGGGTCTCATCAGCCAGGCTTTTAAGAAGGCTGATGAGGGCCGAGAGAAAGGAGGAGACAACCATCCCGGCGAGGATAAGGACTGCAGGTCTGAAGGTGCCCATCTCTCCCCGGGCCAGACCCATAACTAAGACCAGGGTCAGGGAGGCCCCAGCCATGGCCGACAGGGGCACGAAGGTCAGCCCTAGGAAGGTGGGGAGCGAAAGACCAGCGTAAAGGGTCAAGGTGGCTCCAAAGGCTGCCCCCGTGGAGATACCCAGGGTAAATGGTTCGGCAAGGGGGTTTCGCAAAAGGGCTTGGAAAACGGCCCCGCTGACAGCCAGGGTAGCCCCTACCAGACCAGAAAGCCCCAAACGGACAAGCCTTATCTCCAGAATATCCCGAAGAAGAGGATCTGAAGAGGGGTGAAAAAAGAGGCTTGAGAGGAGCTCTGCTGGGGGGGCTGGATATCGTCCCCAGAATAATGAGGCCAAGACTGCGGCCAGTAAAAAGAGATTGGCCGCCAAAAAAAATATCAGAAAATGAAACCTTTTTTGCTTGAGTTCCTCTAAGGGGATCATGGAGTTGGAGAGAAGCATTCTGGATGGAGGATCCGAGCGAGTTCCTCCAGGGCCTCTACGATCCTTGGCCCGGGGCGGGAGAAGATAAATTCATCAACTCTATAGACTCGCCCCTCCCTTACCGCCCGTAGGCGGGAAAAATAGGGCCTTTTTTCTATCTGGCCAGGATTACGATTCATTGGGCCCTTTTGAACTATATAGATATCGGGATCAAGGGCCAGGATGAGTTCGATATCTGTTCGGAGAAACTTCTTAGGGGCTTTGATAACGTTTTCTCCTCCGGCTCGGCGAATGAGGTCACTGACAATGTGTTTGCCTCCGGCAGCCAGAAGAGTAGGGTAGGAGACCTCAAAGAAGACCCGCGGTCGGCTTTTGGTTTTGGAGACCCGGGTCTCTAAGGCCTCGATTCTTCCCTTCATCTCAGAGATGAGCTTTAAGGCCTCTTTGTGGCGACCAAGAAGTTGGCCGACCCTCTCAATTGTGTTCAAGACACCGGGGATATCACGGGGATTAAAGACGGCCACGGCAATGCCTCTTCTCTCCAGGGCAGCCACTGCCCGCTGTCCTCCCCTGGCTATAGAGGCCTGGAGGACGAGGTCTGGTTTTAAGGCCAGGATGAGCTCTATGTTAGGGTTTAGGTGGGTGCCGATGCGGGTCTTGGACTTGACCTCTGGAGGCCAGTTTTCGTGGGCGGTTACCCCTAAAAGGCGCTCTCCAGCCTTGAGAGCAAAGACGATCTCGGTCATGGCCCCGTAGAGGGAGACGATTCGCTGGGCCGGGGACTTAAGAACGATCATCTTTCCCCGGTCATCCACTACGCTGATCTCTGGCCAGGCCTCGGCAAAAGGGCCAAGGACCATTGCTAAAAAAATTAGACTGAACCAAATATGTCCCAGGGGACTCATCTTTTGCCTCCCACAAGGATAAGGGTAAAGTAGGGAGGGTGTTTCCCTCGCAGTTCTTCGGCCTTTTCATAGATTTTTTCTTCTGGCAATCCGCAGGCCGTAATGGCTACGGCCTCACAGAGGCGACCTATCTCTTCCAGGGCCTCAAGGATATCTTCAGTTTTCCGGTACACTTTATAAAGTACTAGGGAGTTAGCCAGCTTTCCCATCTCCCTTATGGTCTGGCCACCGGTGGCCCCTGAGGCGAGGAGTAGGGACTGGTCGGCCTCGACCAAGGTCAGGCGAAGTCTGGCGGCGGCTGCCTGGAAGGCCGAGATCCCGGGGATAAATTCGCAATCAATTTGGGGAAGCAGTTGCCTTATCCGCCGGTAGAGATAACCGAAGGTGGAATAAAGGCTTGGATCTCCTAGGGTCAGGAAGGCTGTGTCCTGGCCTTGACGGAGATAATAGGCCACTTTCTGGGCGTTTTTTCTCCAGGCCTCTTCAAGAAGCTTTGGGTCTTTGGTCATGGGAAAATCCAGTCTTTCGACTATAGTTTTTTCAGGTATATGGGCCCTGACGATGTTTAAGGCCGCCGAATAAGAGTTACGGGTGGAGGCGGCCACAAAGATATGGTCCACCGCCTTTAAGACCTCAACGGCTCTTAAGGTCAGGAGCTTGGGGTCTCCCGGGCCAACCCCCACCCCGTAGAGTTTTCCTAGTTTCACTAGGCCTCCCTAGTAAAGGTCCATTATTTTGAGGGCCCGTTTGAGATTCTTGATGAAAAGGTCGTTGATTTCATCGTAGAATCCCAGGCCCCGATAATATTTTTTACCTTGGTAGGAGACAGTCACACAATCGGCCTTCTTGCCAGCGGCTTCAACTATCTCACGCCAAGAGAGCTCCCCTTCCTCAAGCTCCTCTCCCATGATGTCGTTCATGATGTGGTCTCCGGCCACATACATAAAAGGAATAAACCGAACCCGGCCGGCTGGATACCTCTTGGCCCGTTCAAGGATGCTGGCGGCATCAGGGACCCCTTCTACGGTACCGACGGCTACATTAGGATATTTTTCTTCTAGCATCCACTGAAGCCCCAGATAGACGATATTAGCCGGATCGGCTGCTGTAGGGGTACCGTGGGCCACCAAAATATTAAATCCCTCCTTTGGGGGAAGGAATTCTTTCTTCAGGGCCTCCAGGACCTCATGGATATACTCCCAGCGATAAAGAAGGGGTTCACCGACGACGATCCTTAAGCCCGGAAAACGGGCACAGATCTCCACTACATCGCGATACTCATATCCGGGAAAGATATGGAGGGGCTGAACGACCACCTTCCGGTATCCTTCGGCCTCAAGTCTGGCCAGGGCCTCCTGAAGGCTCGGCAGATAGCGCTCTATGCCCTTTTGGGCGTAGATCCGATTCATCTTCTCTCGGATAATCTCCGAGGTGAAGGCCCAGCGGATCTCATATCCGGGCAAGGCCTCTTTGAGCTTTTGGCTGAAATGGTCAAAGGTCACCTGGGCTCGGGTAGAGGTCCCAAAGGCAGCAATGACGATGGCCGGGCGCTTCTTGAGGTGTTGGGTCTTAAGTTGATAGCCATTTACCTGGACGGCTAAAAAACCTCCCAACAGTAAACAAAACAAAAATAAGATGATCATGCGCATAGGGCTCCTCCCTTTGTTTTGATTTTTGGGGAGAAGCTTCGAGGCGGGTCAGAAGAGGCCTAGCGACCGGTCTTCTAGGACGGGACAGGAAGCCTCGAAGCCCCGTTCCCTGTGGGCCCTGGTCGGTCTCCCGGCTTCCGGATCAATCTACTGACTGCGCCTTCCCGGGGGCCCTCGGCGCCCCAGTGGCCTGTCGCCTGGAGGACTCCAGGCCTAGCAGCGTTCGTCCCCGGTCACGGTTGCGGGCCAGCGCCGGTCTTCCACCGGACTTCCCGTAACCAGGGCCCAGGATTTCTGGACAATTAGCACGTCGCTTTGGTCCTGTCCAGGCTAGAGGAAGGTCTTTTAAGATTCAAAAACCTTGTTAAATGGCCGACCTAGAAAATCTAAGGGGTAAATATTTGGGCAACCAGCCTAAAGGAAGGTGGAGATGGGTAAGGTTCGGATCTTGGTTTTGATTTTCTCCTTAGCTTGGGTCTTTGGAAGCTGTGGGCAGAAAGAGCCTTCCTGGGATCCGGTGGCTGATCAGGCTGGTATCTTGGACCCGGACCAGAGAAAGAAAATTGCTACCCTGACGGCAGCCCTTTTAAAGGATCTTGATATTGAGCTCAAGACGGTCATCCTTGGAAAGCGGGCCCAGGATATCGATCTTCTGGCCAATGAGATCTTTGAACAAGAGGCCTTGGGGAGGAAGACAAAAGGGGCCCGGGGGATCCTCCTCTTGGTGGATCCAGAGGGGGGAGAGGTCAGGCTGGAGATCGGCTACGATCTTGAGCCCTTTCTCACCGATATTTTTATTGGCTATATAGAAAGGAAACAGATGGCTCCCTTTTTCGCCGCTGGCCGGATAGGGGCTGGTATAGAGGCCACGGTGGAGCTTATCGCTGGAGAGCTTCTGCGGGCCATGGAAAAAGCAAACTATGAGCCCCTAAAAGGACCTGGGAGGGAACTTACTTATCTTTCTGGGGGGGCCGGGGCCAAGGCCAAGGTCAAAATCGGTTCTTTTGGTCCACAAAAAGAGACTCTCGCTTTCAGGTCAGAATTTGGTCCCCAACCTAACCCGCTTGCGGCCCTAGAGAAGTACAAGCAGGTGCTTCGCCTCCACATAAAAGATCCGGACCTTGGCCTCTATACCGAGGACAGCCGTCGATTTTTCCGAAGTTGGGTGGTCACAGATGCCCAGCAGGACAACTCCTTGAGATCTCTCCTTAAGGCCCCGAGGCCAGAGGTCTTTGTCCGGGGAGACCGGGCTGTAATCCGCTTTCCAGTGTCCAGAAGGGACCTTCCGCCCTACTTCCTTCGCCGGGGCGATGGAGGGTGGATGCTTGACTTTGCCAGCATGAACCGTTTCATCCGCTTCAACCATCTCAATCAGTGGTACTTCCAAAGCCTTGACCATCCCTATATTTTTGCCTTTAAAGATCTTATCTTTGATGAAAACGGTTTTCCTCATCCTGCTCGTCATTAAGTAAAAATTTTTTTAAAACGAAAAAAACTCTTGACAAGAAAAAAATAAAAAGGTATTTAAGTTCCTAAATTCTCACAGTGAGGCCCTGAGATGAACAGTATCTTCAAGATTTCCGAAGCGGCTTCCTTGGCCCTCCATGCTATGGCCTATCTAGCAGCCCGGGAGGGTCAGGCCTTCAGAGTCAAGGAGATTGCCTCCTGTCTTGGGGTCTCAGAGTCCCACTTGGCCAAGGTGCTTCAGCGTTTGGGGCGCCGGGCCCTGGTGAGATCGACCCGAGGGCCTAAAGGGGGTTTTACGCTTGGCCGCCCCTCAGAGGAGATCAGTCTCCTTGAGATCTATGAGGCCATAGAAGGGCCCCTTGAGCCTAGTGATTGCCTTTTTGAGACCCCGATCTGTGATGGTCTCGAATGCATATGGGGCGGGCTAATCAAAGAAATAACCCAGGTGGCCAGGGATCACTTGGCCCGAACTAGACTTTCAGAGGTCAAGAAGGTCTTTAGAAAAAAGGCTTCTCAATAAAAAAAACAAAGAGAGAAGGAGGTTCATTATGCTTAAAGACGGAGAGAAGGGAGCTGTGCTTCAAAGAGACAAGACCACTTACGCCATCGTTCCCCATGTTCCCTTGGGAGTGGTGACCCCTGAGTTCCTGCGTCGGATCGCCGATATTGCCGAAAAATACGGTGCTAAGGCCCTTAAACTCACCAGTGCCGATCGAATTGCCATTGTCGGCATCAAAGAGGAAGACATCGATCGTATCTGGGAAGAGCTCGGGGTTGACCCTGGGGCAGCGGTAGGGGCCTGTGTGCGCAGTGTTAAAGTCTGCCCGGGGACAACCTTTTGCCGTCTAGGGCAACAGGATGCCATCGGTCTGGGGGCCGAACTTGACAAGCGCTATCATGGCTATCAGCTTCCGGCCAAGTTCAAAATTGGAGTCGCCGGTTGCCCCAACCAGTGTAGCGAGACCTGTATTAAGGATCTCGGTTTTATCGGCAAGGGTCGGGGCTGGACGATCACTGTCGGCGGAAACGGTGGGGCCCGGCCAAGGCTGGCCCAGACTTTGATTGAAAACGTCTCCACCGAAGAGGCCCTGGAGATTGCCGACCGGATTATCAAGTATTATGAAAAAAACGCCAAAAAGATGGATCGTCTGGGAAGACTCATTGACCGGATAGGCTTTGAGGAGTTTAAAAAGGCCATCCTTGGTGAGTCCACTGAGGCTAAAAAGGTGGCCTAAAGATTGACCGGGGATCCTTAGAAAAAGACAAGGGGCCCAATCATTGGGCCCCTTGATGTGGTTTTAAGGCCTTCTGGGACTTACTGGCGCCCAGATAGGAATTCGACGATCTTCTCCCTCTCCTCAGAAGTTAACTCCGCCCCATGGCGGATCATCCGATCAACGGTCTTCTCCCATTCCTCCCGAGAAAACTTGGCCTTATAGATGCGCTCCGTGGTATGACAGAGGCTGCAGCGCTTCTTGATTATGGCCTCTACCTCCCTGTTTTCTCCCGGGCCACGATCACAAGAGGCAAGGAAGAAAGGTAAAACCAGAGTCAACCACCAGATCTTTCTTTTCACCAGGGACCTCCTTAAAGAGTAAAATTGATCCAATTTAATCTTAAATTCTAAGCAGTATCTGTTTTAGGATCAATGCCTTCAGCCATGGATCCGCTAAAGGGGCCCGCTTACAATCTCTGGGCGTTTCTTCTCATCCATGGATATGGCCTGGGGCCCATCCAGCAAGGACATTTTAGGAACTGAGCCTTCTCAAGGCCCAGTAAAAGAGGAATATCAACCCCAGGCCCCCTAGGGCCCTGACTGTGATCTGGCCAGATGGCCCGTCTTCTCTGGCTAAAGGGGGGGCCTTGATGAGTGGTTGCAGGTCCTGGGTGTTTATCTTTAGCTCCAGTTTGTGCCCTAGGCCGTCAGAGACGATGATCAAGTAGGTGCCAGGTGGGTCTGGATAGAAGAGAAACCGGCCCTGGGCATCTGTGGCCCCGGCCTGAAAGGGAAGTTTCCCCCCTTCACGGTAAACCTTCACCGGACAGTAGGCCATGGGGGAGCCATCGTCATAATAGGCCTCAATTCCCAGGCCACCTTTGATTATCCGGCTTCCCACCCGGTGGGCTTGGCCAGGAGAGGAAATGACTAGCAGGAGAAACAGTACCACCAAAGGAAGAGCCAGCCAGGGGCGATCCCTAGGGGGCATCTGGCTGGCCCTTCCTCTACATCTCTGTCTAGAAGACCAATCCATCATCTGACTTCAAAGGTAAAGGTGGCCACCATCTTATAGATATCGCACTTATTAGTCTCTGGATATGGTTTGGTGTAGCGGACCATTATCAGCCAGGTCCCTCGCTGATCTACCCGTATGAAGGCCTTCCCTTGGGCATTGGTTTCAGTGGTATAGGCAAAATTGGTCTCTCCAGTGGGGGAGAAGCCGGCATAGGTGGCATAGATGAAATGTTTAGATAGTGGGCGCCCTTCGAGGAGGACCTTGACCGGGAGATATTCGCCTGGTCTAAGCTGGGCCGGGTCCTTCATAGGGACAATCTCCAGTCTTTGGCCGACGATCTTTTGGTAGGCCTCGCCGGAGGCCTGACCTACGGCAATGACGGCCTTGGCAAAGCCTTCGGAATATTTGCACTCGATAACGTCCTTTAGGCCTTCTTTAGAGCGGCGCTGGTATCCGGAGACTGTTTTGGTAAAGAATCCAGGCTTTCTTTGGGCTACCAGGAGCCAGGTCCCTGAACTCTCAAGGGGCCTTTGGGTCTTGAAGATGATAGGGAGATCTTCTGCCCCAACAGAGATCTTTTCCCCTTGAGGCCCCAGTAGATATATCTCTTCGACCCGATCTTGGGCCAGAAAATCACCCCCCTGACCAGGAAAGGAATGCCCCCAGCCGAGGGTCATGAGAAGGCTCTCTCCAGGCATCAGAGTATAGGTCCGTGGATTGAGCCACATAAAGTGGGCCGAAGCCGTTCCTTCAGCCAAGATCCAAAAAATGATGGCAACCAAAACAATCAATTTTTTTCCCTTAGTCATCCTTATAAAACCTCCCTTAATCTGTATTTTTGATTATGCCCCCCAAGGCGCCTAGAACTTGAGTCTGGTTCCTAAAAAGAGGCTTCTTCCCGCCCAATCCCTGCTGGGCTCGCCGTAGTTGGTCTCAAAGAGATTGTCTATCTCCATGAAGACTTCCATCTGGGAGTTAATTTCCTGGGTTATCTTGATCTCGGTCAGCCAGTAGGAATCGAGTTCCTTGGTATTGCTGGTGTTGGTATAGACCCTGTCGACGAATTGAGTTCCCAGACGGGCCTTAAACCCACGGAGACCTCGATATTCAAGGCCCAGGGCCAAGGTGTGGCGGGGGGAGTAGGGAAGATCCTTGCCGGTGTCCTTGTTTTCCGTCTCAAGGTAGGTATAGCTAAGGTTCAAGTTTATTCTGGCCCCAAGCCTTCCCTTTAAGGCCAACTCGACCCCCTCGGTATAGGCCTCCTGGACATTTTCATAAGTTCTGACCGGGATCCCGCCGATGGTTTCGTTGGTTTCGACCCGAACGACCATGTCTTCAAGATCGTGGCGAAAGAGACTGATCGAGGTCCAGAGTCCTCTTCCAAAGACCTTCTCAAGCCCGAGGCTAACTCCCCAAGAGGTTTCAGGATCGAGCCTGGGATTTGATTTTATGTAGTAGCTCCCGTGGAGGAAGGGTTCTTTGTAGTAGAGCTGTCTGATGGTGGGAGATTTAAAGGATCTCCCCAGAGAGGCCCTGATCTTGGTACTCTCGTCAAAGGCCACCATGGCCGCTATCCGGGGGCTGAACTGGCTGCCGAAGACAGAATGGTCGTCATACCTTCCTCCGACCACCAGAGATAGCCTCTCTCCCCAGGCCCTGATCTCGTCCTGAAGGAAGAGGCTCCTGGTGTCAATGGTCTTGGTGGCCAAGTTGTAGTCAAGCTCTTCTTCCAGAAATTCTCCGCCTAGGGTCAACTGGTGCCCCGGGAAAATGGCCCTGGTCAGTTGGATTTCGGCCTGACGGTAGGCCATGTTTCCCTTGCGTTCGGTATAGCCTGGGGTGAAGTGATGAAAGTCCCAGTTGTAAAGGTAGCCGCTTATCCTCACTTGGTCTCCGTTTCTTAGGGTCCAATTCAGGCTGGGAGCCAGGCGGAGCTTTTCTTCTTCAGCATAGTCCCGGTCGCGTTCTTCCCACTTAAAGGTAAGTCCCAAGGAGAGATCCCGCCCCAGGCGCTGGCTGGCCCGAGCCCAGAAATGATCCCGGCGATAGTGATCTCCTGGTCCTCCGTATTTGCGGCGGTCAGCCTCTTCCCGGTCAAGACTAAGGAGGATTCCCGATCCTTTGGCTCCCAGGGGCCCCCCTCCGGTAAGGTTAACCATCTTGGTTTTGTAGCTTCCGTAGAGGGCCGAGCCATTGAAAAAGGTCCTTGTGGGGGCTGGTCGAGTGATAATATTGACTACTCCGACCACGGCATCACTTCCGTAAAGCACAGAGCCCGGTCCCTTGACCACCTCTATCCGATCTATTAACTCCAGGGGGATCTGATTGAGGCCGTAGCCATACTCACCCATGCCTCCCCCTTTGACCCTCTGGCCATCAATAAGGACCAGACCGTAGCCATTGTTGAGATCAAGGCCTCTTATTCTGGTACGCCAAGCAGAAATACCTGGGAGATCCTCGGCCCTGACGAAGATTCCCGGGCTGTAGCGCAGGAGGTCGCTTACAGTAAGGGCGCTTGAATCCTCGATCTCCTGGCGGTCTATAACCAGTGTCTCTACCGGGACGTCCTTTAGACTGTGGGGGGTTTTAGTGGCCGTGACTACAATTTCTGGCAGTTCCTTGACTTCTTCCGGCTCTGAAGCCCGTACAGGAGTAGCCAGACACAAAAGGGCAACCAGCAGAAAAAACATCGCCAACCTCCTTGCCATGTTTTTTGAGAAAATAACACTTAACAAAAAAATTAAAAAAGTGCCACTATCTTTATTATCAAAGTCGATCTTCCTGAGAATCCTGAGAAAAGGAAGGCGGATAGGGTTAGCAGAGTTTTTTGTCGAGGAAGATAAAGGCCAGCTTTGTTCTGGTAACGTCTTTAAAGTATCCGGCCCGAAGTCTTTCTCTTACTAGTTCTCGGGCGATGAGGGCGTCGGTTTCTGTTGGTTCCTTATAAAAGCTTAGAGACCACAGGAGATAAGAGATTCCTTCTTCTTCGGAGAGCTTAAGCTCCCAGGTCTCATTAAAAAAAGTTATCTCTGGTAAATAGCCGAGACCGTAGAGATAGTTGAAAAGGGTAACCGCATTGGAAGAGAACCATCTTAAGTCTTCTCCTGTGGCCCGGCGGTAAAGCCTTAAGAAAAGCTCATTCTCATAGGGGCCAGCCCAATAGACCAGAGATACGTAGCGGCGCGAGGATCTGAGCATCTTGTCGAGTCCTCCCAGCTCATCAAGGACAGGACTCATGGAGCAGAAGACAAGATCAAATGCCTGTTCAGGCTCAAAGGAGAACCAATCTTCACAGATAGCCCGAATATTTCTAAGCCCTTGGGCTGCGGCCCGATTTCTGAGCTCCTCGATCATGGCCGCCGAGATATCAAGACAGGTGACCTCTTTTACCTTTGGGGCCATAAGAAGGCCAAAGGTTCCGGGACCAGAGCCTATATCCAAAACGGTTTTCTCCAATCCCAGAGCCCCTTTCCGCTCAAGGCCTGAGACCACCTTCCTGACCATTTGGCCATAAGTGGTTGAACTTACAAACTCCTGGTAACTTCGAGCAATAAAATCCCAGCGCTTGGCCTCAAACCCCCGCCTGATCAATGACCAGTCGGTTTTCCGGCCAAAATAATCTCTCCAAAAACCAGCACTCAAGGGATCCAGATGAACCATACCTTAATACTATCAATTTTTATTTAATGACACAATATTTATTTTTTTAAAAAAAGAATGCCAATGATTGTTTTTTTCTATTCTATTTATCGAGACAATTAATGATTTCTATTGGACTGTTTTGGCTTCCTTGGCTTATAAAGGCGGGCATGATTAACAGGCGCACTTTTTTAAAGGTCTCGGGGCTTCTTTTTTTCTTCGGCCCCCAGTTTCTGGCTTCTGGCCAAGCTGTCTCTAAGGGGAAGTTGTTTCGTCCTGTCCTGGTTATAGACCAGAGACGATGCCTGGGATGTCGGGCCTGTGTGATTGTCTGCAAGGAGGCCAAGGGGGCGGGAGAGCTTTTCCCCCTGACTCTTGAGCTCAAAGAGAAGGGAACATATCCTGGGGTGAGGCCGTATTTTGAGCACCTTGTCTGCCGGCAGTGTCAGAGACCTCTTTGTATTGCCGCCTGCCCCAGCCGGGCCCTTAGGCAGGATCAGGGAGTGGTTAGGGTCGATACTGATCGATGTCAGGGCCTTGGGTCTTGTCTAAAGGTCTGTCCATATCCAGGGGGGATCGGTCTTGATCCGCTTGATCAGAAGGCCAAGAAATGCGACTTCTGCCTGGAAATCCTAAATAAGGGAGGTCTTCCTCGCTGTGTGGAAATCTGTCCCTCTGGGGCCCGGATATTCGGAGACCTTATGAATCCTACCGGTCCGTTAGCCGTCCTTGTGGCCCAGAGATCACTTCGGGAGATTTTAAATCGTACCCTTCAGATAGAGATCCCCCGGGGATCCTCTTCCCCAAAAAGGACGCCTTGGCCGCGTCGCCTTTGCTCCTCTCTGCCCCTGGGAGGCGGGAGGCGTCTGGTTCATACGGTTTGTCTGGCCTGCAATGCCCGCTGTGGTTTAAGGATCTGGACCAAGGGGGAAGAGATTATCAGGGTCGAAGGCAATCCCTATCATCCCTACAACCGCCGTGGACAGCCCATTCCTTATGAGACCCCAGTGACCGAAAGTCTCAAAGAGACAGCCAGTACCTGTGCCAAACCTCAATGTGATAGAGACTATCTGGAAAATCCCTACCGGGTTCTCCAGCCCCTTAAGCGTCATGGTCCCCGAGGATCAGGGCATTTTGTTCCCATCTCTTGGGAAAAGCTCATCAGGGAGATAGCCGAAGGGGGAAAGCTGTTTGCCCACCTAGGCGACAATCGCCAATATCCAGGCCTTCGGGAGATTTTAAGCGATGATCCCATTGACCCGGCGGCTCCAGAGCTTGGGCCCCGTCGCAATCAGCTTCTCTGGCTCACCGGCCGTTCCCAGGCCGGACGCAAACACTTCATCAAGCGCTTTGTCTCCCAGGCCGTGGGTTCCAAAAACTATATAGGCCACACCGACATCTGCGGGCTGGGCTTTAGGATGGGTAACTGGGCCTTGACTGGAGGGCAACAGGTGGAACTCAAGGCCGATCTCTGGGACTGTCGTTACATGCTCATCTTTGGGGCCAATATCTATGCGGCCCTTCAGCCCGGTTTAAACACCGCCGGGGCCATCTTGGCCGACCGAGCTGCCGCTGGGGAGCTCAAGTTTGTGATTATTGATCCCCGGGCCCACGAGGCTGTGGCCCAGGCCTACGACTGGTTGCCGGTGCGCCCCGGAAAGGACGGGGCCTTGGCCTTAGGTATCCTGAGGGTCCTTTTGGAAGAAGGCCTTTATGATCAGGATTTTCTTAGCTTAGCCACTAGCGAGGGGGCTAGAGAGATAGGGCGTAATGTCTTTAGCAACGCCACCCATTTAGTAGTTTCCGATCCAGAACATCCTCGATGGGGCCACCTTTTGAGGGTGGCCGACCTAGGGATTAGCGGTCCTCTGGAGGATCCGGTAGCTATTTCCCCAGATGGGAGCCACTTTTTGCCAGCCTCCAAGCTAAAAAGAGGCCTTCTTGACTGGCAAGGAAAGATTGAGCTTAAAGATGGTAGTCGCCCATTGGTCAAAACAGCCTTTAGACTCCTTAAAGAAAGTGTCCTGGCCCACGATCTCTCCTTCTATGCCCGGGAAGCAGGTATCCCTGAGGACAAGATCCGTCAAACGGCCCGTGATTTTGCCGCCCATGCCCCCAAAAGCGCCGCATTTGCCTACCATGGTGGAGGAAACTACCTGGGTGGAACTTATGCCAGCTATGCCATAGCCCTTCTTAATGTCATGGTGGGGAACATCAATCTCAAGGGAGGCTATCTTCCCCCAGGAGGTGGTGCCGGGAATTGGCAAAAGGGAATCTATAATCTTAAGTCCTTCCCAGGGGCCCGTCGCCCCCAAGGGATCAAAATCTCCCGGGAAAAGGCCGCCTACGAGAAGACGACCGAGTATCGACAAAAGGGCTATCCCTCTAAGCTCCCCTGGTTTCCTTTTACCAAAGGGGGGCTTTCGGTCTCAGCCCTCTGTGGGGTTGACCAGGGTTATCCCTATCCCATAAAGATTCTCTTTACTTATTTTTTTAATCCCATCTACAGCGTGCCTGGAGGGGAGCGCTTCCGGGAGACGTTTGCCTCGGTAGAAAAGATTCCCCTTCATGTCTCCATCGATATCACCATCAACGAAACCAACATTTACGCCGATTACATAGTTCCGGATGTTACCTATCTCGAAGGTCACTACGGTTTTCTAACCCCGCATGCTCCGGCCCAGAGGTTTACGGCTGTAAGGACTCCGGTTGTCTCCCCCCGGACAGGCCGCACTAAAGACGGTCGGCCCTATTCTCTGGAGACCTTTCTCATCGACCTCGCGGAGCATCTGGGCCTAGCGGGCTTTGGTAAAGGTGCCATTATGGATGCTAGGGGCGGCCTTTATGACCTTCATCGGGCAGAAGACTACTACCTGAGAGGACTGGCCAATCTGGCCTACTCAACTGGTCTCCCCCCGGCGGATCCGGAAGAACAGGCCTATGTTGAGGCCAACTATCCGGTGGCTGCTTATCGTCAGATCCTCAGTCCTGAAGAATGGGCTAGGTGTTGTCGGATCCTGGCCCGGGGCGGGGTCTTCTGGCCTCCGGAATCGGCCTTTGATCCCCAAGGGAACCTCAAGGGTGGTCTACCCCAAGTCTTCATCTGGAACGAAGATCTAGCCACCTCCAGACACAGCCTTACCGGGGATAGATTCTGGGGCACTGTGCGCTACGAGAGGCCCAGGGATGCCCGGGGGCGCCTGATAGACGAGGATCCTGAATACCCCTTTGTTCTCATCACCCACAAGATGGCCCTTCACACCCAATCACGAACCATCTGCTACCGGGATGCCCTTCTTCTGGAGTCAGAGCCGCCGGTGCTTCTTAATCCGAAAGACGCCTCTTCCCTTGGGCTTAAAGATGGAGAAACGATAAAGATCATCTCCCGTTCCCATCCCAGGGGTCTTAAGGGGCGTCTTCGGCTCTCCCACCGGGTTCGCCCCGGCTGTCTGGTAATCCCTCATCATTATGGCCACTGGCAACATGGGGCCTCCGAACTCTTTGTCCCCGGGGGCCAGAGGGTCTTTTTAGGCGGGGAGAGGGTCGTCAAGGGCAATCGTCTCCTGGCTGATCCGACCCGGGCCCAGGGCCTGAGCCCTAATCTTTTGAGCCTTCTAGATGAAGGCCTCATGTCTCTGCCTCTGGTCGATGTCCTGGGGGGAATTCCGGATTTTAGTAGCACCAGGGTCAAGGTTGTAAGGGGGGGACAATGAAGAGACCTCTAGCACTGGTTTTTTGCTTTCTTTGGTTGGCCTCTTCCCTGGCCGCTGCCGAGTTAGAAAAAGGTCTTCTTATCTGGGACTTCAAGCTCCTTGTCCCTCAGGGGGCCAAGAAGGCCCGGCTCTGGGTACCTTACCCGCCGACAACTGAATATCAAAAAATAGAGGCCCCGGAGATCTTCGGTAATTATTCCTATCAGGCCGTACTTACCGATTCTTTGGGGAATCTGATTATCTACGCCGAATGGGATCTTTCCCGAAGAAGCTCTCCGGAGATGAAGATTCGCTACCGGGTGGCCAGGAGGGAGCTCGTCAGGAAGGATTTCCCCTCAGGACAGGAGCCCTGGAATCCAAAACATCTTGCCTCTTACCTTAGGCTGGACTTTCCGGCTGAAGAGATCACTGACCTGGCGGCAGGGATTACCCGGGGCAAAAAGACCGTCCATCAAAAGGCCCAGGCCATCTACGATTGGGTGGTGGAGAACATGCGTCGGGACCCAAAGGTCAAAGGCTGTGGCCGGGGCGACGTCTGCCGCCTTTTGAGCAGGCGAGCCGGCAAGTGTGCCGACATAAGCTCTGTCTTTGTGGCCCTGTGTCGGGCGGCGGGAGTTCCAGCTCGGGAGGTCTTTGGCATTCGCCTGGGGCGAGGAGAAGATGTTGAGGTTACCAGATGGCAACATTGCTGGGCCGAGTATTTTGAGCCCGGCTATGGCTGGGTTCCGGTAGATCCGGCCGATGTTCTCAAGGCCATCCTCGTCCGGGGCAAGGATCTCAAAGATCCAGAGATTGTCCGTCTTAGGGAGTATTTCTTTGGGGCCATTGATCCCTATCGCCTCAGACTGACCTTGGGACGAGGGTTAGATCTTAATCCCCAGGTCAGCACTCCCCTCAACTACTTCATGTATCCCCACCTGGAGATAGATGGTCAATCAATAGATCCCCTTAAGCCCGATGAGTTTGCCTACGAGATCTATTTTGAGCCCCTCTAGGGCTTGCCTTTCGGGATCAGATCTATAAGTTAGAGATCCTCATGAGAATATGGCTCCGAAGGCTACATCGGTGGCTGGGAGGGGTTCTCTTGATGCCTCTCATATTTTACTGTCTTACCGGAATCCTTCTCAATCACCGGCGTCAATTTGGCTACTTCGTCCACAAGGTCCGCCAAGAAAGGGATATTCCTCCGGCAGACACCTCTGCCCTTAAAGACTTTCTTGAGGGCTACAAGGCCAGAATCGGTTGTCCTGATGATCCAAGGGTAATCAGGATTCATTCCGATGGACGGATCGAGTTTCTTTACGGCCCCCACGGCCAGACTACCTATATAATTGATCCTCAGGGTGGCAGGATGGAGATCGTTCAAAAAAAGCCCAGACAGCCCTTTTTCAAGCTTAATGCCCTTCATCAAGTGGCCCCTGGGGTGGCTCACTGGTGGGCCTGGGGAGCCGATGTCTTGGCCTTGCTGATCTTGGTCCTTTCCTTAAGCGGGCTTTTAATCACCAAGCTCTCTTTCCTGGACTATATACTGCTTGTCTCCGGGGGGCTTGTCCTTTTGGCCTTAATTGTCTGGATCTAGATATGGACATTTGGGGAACAGAAAGTATAATAACGGCTCTAATTTTTAGAACCCTTAAAGTTTAGGAGGTTTTTTCAATGCTTCAGGTCACTCCGACAGCCGTAAACAAGATCAAAGAATTCGTCTCAACCAACAACGTTACCGGTTGTATCCGAGTCACCCTTATGGGGGGCGGTTGTATAGGGCCTTCCTTAGGGCTAGTTCTGGATGAGGCCCGTCCTGGAGACAAAGAATTCGAGATAGAAGGTCTTACCTTTGTGGTCAATGATTCTCTTCTGAATCATACTGGAGGGATCAAGGTTGATTTTGTAGAGCCCGAGGATTCTTGTGGCTGTGGTTGTGGTGGCGGTGGTTTTACCATCACCTCCGAAAAACCCCTGGCCCCCAGTTGCGGAAGCTCTTGTGGGGCTGGATCCTGCTGTTAAGCCATCGCTGTTAAAGGGGGCATTGAAGGTTCGCCTGCCCCTTTTTGTCCCCCAGGCCTTGGCCCTCTTCCGGGAGAGACCCAATCGCTTTCTGGCCATTGTGGACATAATCTCTCCCGGGAGAGAAGACTCAGTCAAGGTCCATGTCCACGATCCCGGAAGGCTTCCGGATCTTCTTCTTCCTGAAAATGAGGTCCTCTTGCGGCGGGCAAGAAGGCTTAGAGGAAGAAAGACCTCCTGGGATCTCATTGCCGCCAAGGCCAAAGGACACTGGGTTCTTAGCCACTCTGGTCTCCATCGGGGCATCGTCGAAAAGATCCTCGCCACCCCGGAGATAAGCCCCTTTGGGCCAGTAAGTTTTCGGCCCGAACCAAAGAGGGGAAGACGGAGGCTGGATTTTCTCCTTACTGATTCAAGGGGGCAACGCATCTGGCTCGAGGTCAAAGGCTGTACCTTGGCTAAGGGATCCTTGGCCATTTTCCCTGACGCCCCGACAAGCCGGGGAGCCAGCCATCTTGAGGAGCTCATCTCTATAAGGGAGGCTGGGGAGCGAGCGGCAATCCTGATCCTTGTCTTCCGGCCCGAGGCCCGGGCCTTTGCCCCCTGCGGAGAGGTTGACCCCCGTTTTGCCGCCCTTTTCTTTAAGGCCTTGTCTGCTGGTGTTGAGGCCTATCCTCTGCTTCTTGAATACTTGCCAGAAGAAGGGGCCCTTGATTACCGGGGAATCATCCCCGTAGTAAACTCCAATCACCGGTCCCCTTAGGAGCTTTACTTAAAGATCACCAAAGGACAGTTGCCGCAGACATCAAGCCCAACATAGTCTCGACTTCCGGGAAGAAGAGAGGCTCCTTGCTTGTTGACCCTTTCTTCAAGTCGTTCCATTGTCTTTTCAAAGATCGACCAGGGAAAGTAGAGGATGATCTCTCCTCGCTCCATCTTCCCCGAGGTATAGGCCCCGGGGCAGGCCAAAGAGAGCTCAATCCCTCCGCTCTGATAGGCTGAAACGGCCGTGGCACAAAAGGCCCCGTTTACCTTGTGGGTGAGGGAGAGAGTCGGCTGATTGAGACCGGCAATGGTGTCATCGAGAAGATGGCCAGCCTGGAGGGTATCGCAGACAATAAGGACCACATCGGCAGGAAAGGGAAGCTTCTCGAGGGGATAGAGGCTGATTCCCTTGAGTTCTCGGGGAGCAAGGCGGGGTCTGGTGGCGTAGAAGCTTTCCGCAGTTCCGGTTTCGGGGAAAAACTTCTTTAAGGCCTTGAGACATTTTTCCCGCTCCTGGCGAAAACCAAAGACATCAGCGGCGGTAACACAAGAGATCGATTCTCGGCTAACTTTTGTAGAATATCCGCTCATTCTCACAAAGGCCACAAACTGGCAGAAGGTCAGGCGATGCTTGCAGGTTTTATCTACCCTGAGGCCGGAAAAATCCTCTTCTTCAAAGTGAAATTTGATCCCTACCGGATAGTGATAGAGTTTGAGATTCTTAAAGAGCATCTCCTGCCACTGAGCAAACATTTGTGTCCCCCCTTGAGAAAACTGTTCTGGCCGGACCTACAGAACGACAAACCTTTTCTTTCATTCTTTAGTCTCTTAAGAGATCTGATAACCTGAGGCAGAGAAGATAGCCGTTCTGGGAAAGGAGTCAAATTGTTATTTAAAATCAGGCCACATTGAATGATAGACAGAATCTATTGTGATTCGTTTAGAGATTTTAAGTGAGTAAAAGTTGGGGGATACTGGTCCGGTCCGAACCTTACGGACCAGACCAGACTAAGGGGTGTCAGTAGTCAACCAGCTTCCAACGTCCATTCTCCACCTTGACGATGATCATGGAATCTACATCCAAACCGCAGTGATCCTTGGGAGAAAGACGATAGATGCCGGAGATCCCTACATAGCCGTTTATCTGTTCGATGGCCTTCCGCAGGGCCTCACGGTCGTCTCCGGCGACCTTAAGGGCCTGGGCGAGGATGTTCACTGCATCCCAAGCATAACCGGAATGGGTGTTTAGAGGGAATTTTTCTCCTAGATGGTAGACTTGATTGTAGAGGTGAACAAAGTGGGCAATGACTGGCTTCTGGGGATCACTCTCTGGAAGTTCTCTCCAGGCCATGAGTTTGGTGGCGGGCATCAGATTTCCCTCGGCCGCAGGACCTGCCAGTTCGATATACTTCGGGCCGGGGAGACCATGACACTGGAAAAGAGGCACCGAGACCTTTAACTGGCGAATGTTTTTGGCCACAATGGATCCGGCCGGGCCTATGGTCCAACAGACGATGGCCTGGGGTTTGGTGGTCATGATCTTAACGATCTGGCTGGTCATGTCCGTATCTCTAGGGTTAAATGATTCGGAGGCAAGGATTTTTATCCCGTATTCGGGAGCCAGTTTTTTCAACCAGCGCCGACCGTCCTGACCAAATCCGTCTGAGGCCGTAAGAAGGGCGATTTCCTTAATGTGCATTTTTTGCATGTAGGCGTAGATCTTGCGTACTGCGATAGAGGACCTTTGGGGGGTCTTAAAGATATAGCGGGCTGTGCCCAGACGTCCTCCTTCCATGATGACCGGGTCCCCCCCTACAGTCATGATTATCGGGACCCGGGCCTGTTCAAAGAGCCTCTTTACGGCCATACCGGTATCCGTCCTGGTGGGTCCAATAACGGCGACGACTTTATCCACATTGATAAACCGTTTGGCTACCATGACCGCTTTGGTCGGATCTCCCTCTGTGTCGGCGGTGATGAGCTTAATCGGCCGGCCATTGATCCCCCCGGCCTTATTGATCTCAGCCACTGCCATCTCGGCCACCAGTTTGGTAGGAGTTCCAATAAAGGCCGCTGGCCCTGAGAGGGCAAAGAAGGCCCCAATCTTAATGGGAGCCTCATCCTGGGGCCAAACCGATATTGGCAGACAAAGGACGAGCAGAAGGACAATCCCCAGCCGTCTTAACATCTTAGACCTCCCAAATAATTTTATGTCCTTATTAACAGCCCACCTTTTTCCTGGTCAAACCAAAATAAAAAGGGAGGGCTAAGCCCTCCCTTTTTATTTCCACAGCAGATCCTTAACTTAAAGGCTACTTCTTATGGCAACCGTTACACTTGGTTGGGGCCTTCGGGTGGTTGGCGGCCATCTTCTTGTGGCAACCCTTACAGGTCTTGTGGAAGACGCTCATGGGTTTGCGATATTTGGCCGGCATATTGGTATTGCCCTTGTTGTGGCAGGTCTCACACCTTTCATTCTTCTGTCCTTCTTTGTAAGGGACCTTCTTGCCGCCTTCTACTCCATGATGGCAGTCACCACACTTAAGGCCCTTGGCCTGATGGGCATGGTGGTTAAAGGTCACGGTTCCTTTTCTGTTCTCCAGCTTAAAGACCGCCGGGCCTTCTCCGGCAATGGCCAAGCCCGCCAAGGTCAAACCCAGGCTACAGACCAGAGCCACAATCCATACATGTAACCTGCTCATAATAAAACCCTCCTTCCTCATTATATTTTTTAAGTTCCTAGTACCTTTTATTGCCAAAGCCAAAAATTCCAACTGAATAGGTATTCATTCCTTGCTGTTCTATATTTTTAAGGCCTTTGTTGTCAAGCAGGAAAAACGACCTTCCAGGTACGGTTATGTTTGACAAAGGCCTAGAAATGATTGTAGGTAAACGCCCAATGAAGTTTTTCATCAGCCAAAGTTTTATGCAGGAGGTATGCCATGAAGCTTGATCCGACCAAGATGAAAGACTGGGAGATCGCCGCCGAGTGCGAAAAACACATGAAGACCGTCTATCAGCTGGCCGACGAACTGGGCCTCACTAAGGAAGAGCTTCTTCCTTATGGCCATTATGTGGCCAAACTGGACTACAAGCTCATCCTGGAGCGTCTCAAAGATCGTCCTAATGGGAAGTATATTGATGTGACCGCCATCACCCCCACTCCCCTTGGTGAAGGGAAATCCACGACATCTATTGGTCTCATCGAGGGTCTTGGCAAAAGGGGCAAAAAGGTCATCGGTGCCTTAAGGCAGCCTTCTGGAGGCCCGACCATGAACATCAAGGGGAGTGCCGCCGGAGGAGGTCTGGCCCAGATCATCCCCCTTGATAAGTTTTCCTTGGGGCTGACCGGAGATATCAACGCCGTTATGAACGCCCACAACCTGGCCCTGGTGGCCCTTACGGCCAGAATGCAGCACGAGGCCAATTATGACGACGAGATCCTAGCCAAAAAGAACCTGCGTCGCCTGAATATTGATCCTAAACGGGTTGAGCTTGGGTGGGTGATTGATTTCTGCGCCCAGGCCCTGCGGCACATTGTCATTGGCTTAGGGGGCAAGATGGACGGCTATCCCATGGAGAGCAAATTCTGGATCGCCGTGGCCAGCGAGGTTATGGCTATCTTGGCCGTAGCTCGGGATCTTAAAGACTTTCGGGAGCGGATTGGGAAAATCGTCGTCGCCTTCGATAAATATGGCAATCCCATTACCACCGAGGATCTAGAGGTAGCCGGGGCTATGTGTGCTTGGATGGTCGATGCCATCAACCCCAACATGATTCAGACCCTTGAGGGCCAGCCAGTACTTATTCATGCCGGTCCATTCGCCAATATCGCTATTGGTCAGAGCTCTATCATCGCCGACTACGTGGGGCTGAAACTGGCCGATTACCACGTAACTGAAAGTGGATTTGCCGCCGATATCGGCTTCGAGAAGTTCTGGAACCTTAAGTGTCGTTTTTCTGGCTTGGTGCCTAACTGCGTGGTCATTGTGGCTACTATCAGGGCCCTGAAGTGCCACGGCGGGGCTCCTATTCCGCGTCCTGGCCAGCCCATGCCTAAGGAATATCTGGAGGAGAATGTCGAGTGGGTCGAGAAAGGGTGTGCCAACCTGCTTCATCATATCGAGACAGTGAAAAAGAGCGGCACCAACCCTGTGGTCTGCATCAATGCCTTTTACACCGATACCAAGGCTGAAATAGAGGCCGTGCGTCGTATTTGCGAAGAGGCTGGAGCTCGGGTGGCTGTCTCCGAACACTGGCTCAAAGGCGGCGAAGGAGCCCTTGAACTGGCCGATGCCGTGGTTGATGCCTGTGAAGAGCCGGTCAACTTCCGTTTTCTCTACGATCTGGATATGCCCCTTAAGCAACGGATTGAGCTTATTGCCAAAGAGGTTTATGGGGCCGATGGAGTCTCTTATTCACCTGAGGCGGAGAAGAAGATTCAGCTCATCGATGCTGATCCTGAGCTCCGGAAGCTCGGGACTTGCATGGTTAAGACCCATCTTTCCCTCTCCCACGATCCCAACCTTAAAGGAGTTCCCAAAGGCTGGACCCTTCCGGTCCGTGATATTCTCATTTACCGGGGAGCTGGCTTTGTCGTTCCCGTGGCTGGAGCCATCAGCCTCATGCCAGGAACGGCCTCTGATCCGGCCTACCGCCGCATCGATGTCGATGTAGAAACCGGCAAAGTGACCGGCCTCTTCTAGATGGGGCAAAAGCCCCCGCCTCCCGGGGTTATCTACCCCAGGAGGCGGGGGCTTAAAAGAGACTCCTAATCTCTAAGTACTTATTCTAGCGATCTTTTGGGATGTGTTCCTTTTGGCACATATTTGGCTAGTAATTAACAGGCCTCTTGAGGCCAAAAGCTGACAGAGATGGGGAGGTAAGACGTGGCGGCAAAGATTATCAGTGGTAAGGATATAGCGAAGGAGATCCGTGAGGGGCTTAAGGCCGAGGTAGCTGAGCTTAAGGAAAAGCATGGGGTGGTCCCCGGTCTGGTAACTATTCTTGTCGGGGAGAATCCGGCCTCGGTCTCCTATGTTACTGCCAAACAGCGGACGGCCCACGATCTGGGCTTCCATTCTATTCAAGACAATCAACCTGAAGACATTACGGAAGAGGCCCTTCTTTCCTTGATTAAAAAGTATAATGAAGATCCGGCCATCCATGGCATTCTGGTTCAGCTTCCCTTGCCGCGCCATATTGATGAGCGCAAGGTCATCTATGCCATTGATCCCCGTAAGGATGTCGATGGTTTTCATCCGGTAAATGTAGGCAAGATGGTCATCGGAGAGCCTTGTTTCCTGCCCTGTACCCCCTATGGCATCCTGATTCTCCTTGAGAGGGCCGGGGTGGATGTCTCTGGGGCCGAGGCCGTGGTGGTCGGCCGGAGCAACATTGTTGGCAAACCCATTGCCAACCTCTTGATCCAGAAAAGAAAACCGGTAGGCAATGCCACGGTAACGGTCTGTCATACGGGGACCAAGGATCTCACTTTCCACACCAAGCGGGCCGACATCCTCATTGTCGCTGCTGGCAGGCCCAAGGTTATCACCGGAGATATGGTCAAGGAGGGAGTGGTCGTCATTGATGTCGGGGTCAATCGGATTGGGACTACTCCAGAGGGCAAGGCCATTCTCTGTGGCGATGTCGATTTTGACTCTGTCAAGGAGAAGGCCGCGGCCATTACCCCTGTGCCCGGCGGGGTAGGTCCGATGACCATCACTATGCTCATGAAGAACACCCTAGAGTCTGCCAAAATGTGGGCCGGTCTTCCCAGTGAGGTGGCCTGAAATGTTGACTAATTCTTAGAATCATTTTAAATTGTCGCTCCAATCCTGTAAAAGGGGGCAAATCTAATGGATACGAGCAAAAGATTTAAGGGCAACGGCAGCTGTCCCAGCATTCAGTGCCTGGTTAACCAGGAGGTTCTCTGTCAGGAGCCGGCCCAGGGGGTAATTACTGCCGCCCACCGGGTGGCCAACCGAGGGGCTACCCCCTGTCTCTTCGGTCAAGGGGGGACCTGTTGTCGCAACTGTAATATGGGCCCCTGTCAGATTATCGAAGGGGTCGAAGAGATGATCGGCATCTGTGGGGCTACGGCCTCAACCGTGGCTGCTCGGAATTTTGCCCGCATAGTGGCTGCAGGCTCTGCCTCCCACTCTGATCATGCCCGTGAGACCGTGTTGGCTTTTATCGCCACGGCCAAGGGCGAGACTCCGTATGAGATCAAAGACACCATTAAGTTGCGCCGGGTGGCCACTTGGTTGGGGATTGATCCCACGGACAAGGATACCCAGCAGCTGGCCCTTGAGGTAGGGGAGAAGGCCCTGGCTGAGTTCGGCAAGCAGGAAGGGGCCCTTCTTTTCACTAAAAGAGCTCCAGAGAAGCGTCAGGAGATCTGGGACAGTCTGGGGATCACCCCTCGGGGCATAGACCGTGAGGTTGTTGAGACTATGCATCGAACCCACATGGGGGTAGATCAGGATTATCGGCATATTTTTCGTCAGGCTGCCCGCTGTGCCTTGGCTGATGGCTGGGGTGGGTCAATGCTGGCTACCGAGCTTCAGGATATCATGTTTGGCACCCCTGTTCCCCTGCGGACGGTAGTCAATTTAGGGGTACTCAAAGAAGATATGGTCAATATCACTGTCCATGGTCACGAGCCGGTGGTGGCCGAGGCCTTGGCTATGGCCGCTCAGGATCCGGAGATCATTGCCGAGGCCAAGAAAGTTGGGGCTCAGGGGGTCAACTTGGCAGGAATCTGCTGTACAGGAAATGAAGTCCTCATGCGTCGGGGAATCCCCATTGCTGGCAGTTTTGTCCAGCAGGAAATCGCCCTTACAACCGGGGCCGTTGAGGCCATGGTGGTCGATGTTCAGTGTGTCATGCAGTCCCTGCCGGAGATTGCTCGCTGTTTTCACACCGAGATCATTACCACCAGTGACCGGGCTGAGATTGTTGGTGCCACCCATATCCCCTTTGACCATCACCGGGCCCTGGAGGTGGCCAAGGACATTATCAGGCGGGCCATTGCTCGGTATCCCAAACGGGGCAAGGTCTATATACCCAAGGCCAAGATGGACGTAATCGCTGGCTTCAGCCATGAGACCATCCTTTACATCCAGGGTGGCCGGTTCCGGGCCTCTTATAAGCCCCTTAATGACAACATTATTAATGGCCGCATCCTTGGAGTGGCGGCCATCGTCGGTTGCGATAACTTTCGCGTCCAGGATGAGATTCATGTGGAGCTAGCTAAGGAGCTTATTGCCAACAACGTCTTGGTGTTGACCACCGGATGCGCTGCCACAGGTCTTGGCCGGGCTGGCCTTCTGTCTCCTGAGGCTGCAGAGCTTGCCGGTGAGGGCCTGAGAGAGGTCCTTGAGGCCGTGGGTTGTCCTCCGGTGCTACATATGGGCTCCTGTGTAGATAATAGCCGGATCCTTATCGCCGCCACCGAAATGGTTCGCACCGGCGGTTTAGGAGAGGATATTAGTGATCTCCCGGCTATAGGCTGTGCTCCGCAGTGGATGAGTGAGAAGGCCATTGCCATTGGTCAGTACTTTGTGGCCAGTGGGGCCTCGGTGGTCTTTGGGGCCCCATTCCCAACGACCCAATCCAAAGAGGCTACAGACCATCTCTTCCGGGAGATGGAGGAGATCTATGGAGCTAAGTGGCTTTTGGCCAAGGAGCCTAAGGATTTTGCCTCTATCATGATTGATCAGATTCGCCAGAAGAGAAAGGCCCTCGGTCTTGATAAGAAACGGGAGCGGGTGCTGTTCGACATGGCTATGAGGCGCCAACTGGACAGCCCTCTCCATGGTGCTGGTTGTCACGGGCCGAGTGCCTAGGCCTGCATATTGATCTTGATTCTCTCTTAAGGGCCGGGTAAAACCGGCCCTTATAGCAATCAAAGACAGGAGTGAGGTATGGCCAAAAAGAAAAGAGGTGCTGTCTTGGTTTTGGGAGGGGGAGTGGCCGGAGTTCAGGCCGCCTTGGATATCTCGGAGTTGGGCTTTTATGTCTACCTAGTAGATAAGTCTGCCTCTATCGGCGGGGTAATGGCCCAACTGGATAAGACCTTCCCGACCAACGACTGTAGCCTCTGAATTCTGGCGCCTAAGCTGGTGGAGGCCGGTCGGTCTCCCAACATCGAGATTATTACCAGTGCGGAACTCAGGTCTTTGGAGGGATCGCCAGGGGCCTTTCGAGCTCGGGTCTATAAACGGCCTCGCTATGTAGATGGGGATAAATGTACAGCCTGTGGGCTTTGTACCATGTATTGTCCTCGGCCGGTGGTTGACCTTTACAATGAACGCCTGGATATCACTCGGGCCGCCCACATAGATTATGCTCAGGCGGTGCCAACAACCTATTATATAGATCCCAACGAATGTTTTTATCTTCAACATGAGACTTGTCGTATCTGTACCAATGTTTGTCCAGCCAAGGCTATAGATTTTAGCCAACAGCCTGAGGAAATAGAGCTTGAAGTGGGGGCCGTGGTGCTGGCCACTGGTTTTGGCCGGGTCTCCGAAGAGGTTCTGGCCCGTTACGGTTACGGAAAGTATCCTGACGTGGTCACCAGCCTAGAGCTCGAAAGGATTATGTGTGCCTCTGGGCCCACTGAGGGGGCCATTCTCAGACCATCGGACCTCACCCATCCCAAGAAGATCGCCTTTCTGCAGTGCATAGGTTCCCGAGATGTCTCCTGTGGGCAGGGCTACTGTTCCAGTGTCTGTTGCATGTATGCCATCAAAGAGGCCTCTGTGGTCAAGGAGCACGATCCGGATATCGACATGGCCCTCTTTTATATGGATGTTCGTACTCAAGGCAAGGGCTTTGACGAGGCTCGAAAGAGGGCCGTGGAAAAACACGGATTGAGGGTCTACTATGCCCGGGTGCCCAAAGTGGAACAGGTTGGACGTCATCTGCTTCTTCATTTTGTCACTGAAGACGGGCGCCATCAGACCGAGGTCTTTGATATGGTCGTCCTTTCAGTCGGCTTGGCTCCACCGTCAGATGCGAAGAAGATCGCCGAAATTACCGGTATAGACCTGAACAAATACAACTTTGCGGCCACCAAACTCTCGAGCCCTCTGGCCACCAATAGGCCGGGAGTCTTTGTCATCGGGGCCTTCCAGGGTCCGAAAGACATCCCGGAGAGTGTCACTCAGGCCACAGGGGCAGCGGCCTTGGCCTCAGAACTCCTCAAAGAAGCTCGAGGCCAAGAGATCATCCAGAAAGAGTATCCAGAGGAGGATGAGGCCCTTGAACGGGAAGAGCCGCGAGTAGGGGTCTTCGTCTGTCATTGTGGGATCAATATCGCTGGAGTGGTCGATGTGGCTGAGGTAATGCGCTATGCGGCTCAGCTCCCTGGGGTGGTCCACGCTGAAAATGTTGTCTACGCCTGTTCTCAGGATGCCCAGCAGGGCTTAGTGGAAAAAATTCGGGATCTCAGGCTCAATCGAGTGGTGGTAGCTGCCTGCACTCCCAGGACCCATGAACCCCTGTTCCAGGAAACTCTGCGGGATGCCGGTCTCAATCCGGCCCTTTTTGACCTAGCCAACATCAGAGATCAGTGTTCCTGGGTTCACGCCAACGAGCCTGAGGCGGCCACAGAGAAGGCTAAGGATTTGGTGCGCATGGCCGTGGCCAAGGCCTTAGAGCTTGAGCCTCTTGAGCTTCAGACCGTTCCTGTAACCCCCAAGGCCTTGGTGATTGGTGGGGGCGTTTCGGGGATGACGGCGGCCCTTTCCCTGGCCGATCAGGGCTTTGAATGCTTCCTAGTGGAAAGAGAGGCTCGGCTGGGGGGTAATGTCCGCCGCCTTACGGCCACCATTACTGGTGAGGACCCCCAAGCTCTGGTAGAGACTCTTTCCCAGAACGTCAAGAAACACAAATTAATTAAGGTCTTCACCGGGGCCACGGTAGAAAGCATCTCTGGATATGTGGGCAATTTTACCTCGACCATCGTCTCCAAGAAGGGTACTGAGGTGGTTAATCACGGGGTCATAGTGGTAGCTACCGGAGGCCGACCCTATGAGCCCACCCAGTATCTGTACGGTAAGAACAAGCGGGTCGTCACCCAGCTGGAGCTGGAAAAACTCCTTAAGTCTTCGCCTAAGACCATCGGCAAGGCTAAAGAGATCGTCATGATCCAGTGTGTAGGTTCTCGCGGTGAGGACCTCCCCTACTGCAGTAAGGTCTGCTGTCAGCAGGCGGTAAAGAACGCCTTACGCCTGAAAGAGCTGGCTCCGGAGGCCCGGATTTTCATCCTCCACCGGGACATGCGGACCTATGGCTTCTCCGAGGATCTATATCGGGAGGCCCGTTCCAGGGGGATTGTCTTTGTTCGCTATCAGAAGGATCGCAAGCCCAAAGTGGAAGAGGCTGCCCGGGGGGCCCTGAGGGTGACTTTCTACGATCCTCTCCTGGGCGAGGAGATTGTGATCCAGCCCAACTACTTGGTTCTCTCTACGGGGATTGTTCCGGCAGACAATGGGGCCTTGGCCAAAATACTCAAGGCTCCCTTGACCGGCGATGGCTTCTTCCTTGAGGCCCACGCCAAGCTTAAGCCGATCGAGGTGGCGGTAGATGGCATCTACATCTGTGGTCTGGCCCACTCTCCTAAGCCCATTGAAGAGAGCCTAGCCCAGGCTCGGGCGGCAGCTGGCAAGGCGGCCATCCCTCTGGCCAAAGGTTCGGTAAGTGTGGCTCCCTTGGTCTCCAGGGTTAATCCGGACAAGTGTATTGGCTGTGGCATCTGTGCCACTCTTTGCCCCTATAAGGCCATCGAGATGGTCAAGGTGGGCAAGAGGAGAAAGGCCCAGACTATTGCTGCCTCTTGTAAGGGGTGCGGTATCTGTGCTAGTCATTGCCCGACACTGGCCATTTCGATGGGAGGCTTTACTGACGAGAGCATCTTTGCCCAAATAGATGCCTTTGGGCAGGAGAAGGTCATAGAGAAGAAGGCCCAGGAGGCGGCCTAAAACGAGAGTGAGGTTGAGTGTATGGCCTTTGATCCGCGTGTATTAGGTTTTTTCTGCCATTGGTGCTGTTATGCCGCAGCGGATTCGGCTGGTGTGGCTCGATACCAGTATCCCCCGAATATTCGGGTCATCCGGGTGATGTGCACCGGTCGGCTTGACCCTCGTTTTATTGTTGAAGGATTTCGGGTCGGGGCCGACGGTGTCTTTGCCGGCGGCTGACATCTCGGAGAATGTCATTACCAGTCTGGTAATTACGAAGCATTGGTTATGGCTGAGGTGAGTCGAAGATTACTAGAGATTGCTGGGGTAGATCCCGAACGCTTTAGTCTTGAGTGGGCCTCAGCAGCCGAAGCTCCTCGTTTTGTCCAGCTAGTCACCGGTTTTACCAAAAAGATCAAAGAACTTGGTCCCTTGGGGGGTAAAGAAGGGATCGATCCTGAAATCTTGACTCTCCGGCTTGAGGCAGCCCGGAGGGCTATGGAGTCCACCCGTCTGCGGAGCCTTTATGGGAATCTGGCCCGGGAGCTTAAAAAGGAAGACAACTACGACCCAGCACATCTAGCGGCCAAGGTAGAGGCCAAACTTCTGAAGACCCTTCGCTCAGAGACCTTCACTGAGGCCATTAAGCTCCTTCTGGCCGAGGGCCCCAGGTCTTCTCAAGAGCTACTCCAGGCCACGGGGGCTTCGGAGGAGGAGATGACCGAACTTCTGGCCACCTTGATTAAAAGGAAGGTCGTGGTCGAAGATGACGGCCGTTATGCCTTAGTTGCCAAAGAGGGAGCATAATCATGACCATAGTACCCAAGGAGCTGGATAAAGGTTTCCTTAAGGAACTGGGAACTGTCTAAGGGGGAGAGGCTGCCGCCTATTGTTTTACCTGTGGGGCCTGCTCCGGGATCTGTCCGGTGTCTCGGGCCAGCAAAACCTTTGATCCTCGAAAGATCGTCCACATGGCCGCCTTGGGCCTTGAGGATCGTCTTCTTTCTGGAGGGCTCGTCTGGGAGTGTTCTCAGTGTGAATCTTGCGTGTCTGTTTGTCCTCAGGAGGTGGCCCCGGCCAAGGTGATTGCCGCCCTAAGGGAGATGGCCCGCCAGAGGGGGTTGGTGACCAAAGAGAGGCTCTTTGAGTGGGGGAAGCTGGCTGTCGTCGATCCGGAACACTGTGTGGCCTGTCTGACCTGCGTTCGGGTTTGTCCTTTTTCTGCCCCCAGGGTGGTCAAGGAAGGCTATGCAGTGATTGATGAGACACTCTGCCGGGCCTGCGGTATCTGTGTCGTTGAGTGTCCGGCCCAGACCATAAAGCTCAAGAAAGCCCCTGAGGAAATGACCGGGGCTTTCAGCGATGCTTAGGAGATAAAGCCATGGGAGAGATCTGGCCCAGGATTGTCGCCTTTTGTTGTCGTTACAGTGTCCCTGAAGGGACTGAAGAGATTCGTCTTATTCCGGATGCTCCCAGGGGCCTCGAGATTAGGCCCTTGGCCTGTTCAGGCCGTCTTGAGCCCTCAGAGGTCCTTAAGGCCTTCAATGAGGGGGCCGAAGCCGTTCTGGTGGTGGGTTGTCAAGAGGGCACCTGTCATAATAGTGCCGGAAGCAAACGGGCCTCAATGAGGGTGATTCAACTTAAGAAGATCCTTGAGGAATTGAGCATATCTTCTGATCGAATCGAATTTATTTTTTCTCCTAGACTTGATGCTGGTCCTCTTATAGAAGCGGCCCGGGCCTTGGAGGTCAGGCTTTTGGCCATGGGGCCTCTTTGGGAGGGGGGGCAAGGTGGCCGAGGCCTAGGGGGCTAGGTTTTTGGGGCCATGATCAAGATTCCAAGATATTTTAAGGAGTAAGCCTATGATTATTGCCGAAAGAAAGCCTCTTGAAGAGATTTATTCTATGGTCTCTTCTTTTAAGAAGATTCTGGTTTTGGGGTGTCGGGGCTGTGTGGCGGTCTGTAATGCAGGGGGGGAAAAGGAGGTTGCCACATTGTCTGAGGCCCTCAAGCTGGCGGCCAAAAAGGCCGGTCAGGGCCTTGAGATTCAGGAGGAGACTTTTGTTCGGCAGTGTGATCCAGAGTATCTGGAGCCCCTTAAAGAACTTAAGGAGAAGGTAGATGCCGTGGTCTCTATGGCCTGTGGGGTAGGGGTTAATCTGGTTGCCGATCTTTATCCCGGGCTTTTGGTCTTCCCTGCCCTTAATACAACTTTCTATGGGGCCAATCTGGCTGCTGGAAAATGGGAGGAGAAGTGTCGGGGCTGTGGTGACTGTATTCTCCATCTCACTGGTGGCCTCTGTCCTATTGCCCGGTGTGCCAAAAATCTTCTCAATGGCCCCTGTGGTGGTTCTCAGGGGGGGCGGTGTGAGATTCGGCCCGATGTTCCCTGTGTCTGGCACGAGATTTACGATCGTCTCAAGGCCTTAGGTCGCCTTGAGGATATGAAACAGATCATGCCGGCCAAAGACTGGACTCCTGCCGGCCATGGAGGCCTGAGAAGAAGGCAAAGGGAAGATCTTCTGGCCCAGCAGTAAAATATCTCAAGGAGGTTTGTCTAAGTGAAGTCAGGAAGCCATCTGGAAAAAGTTTTAACCTCCGGTCAATTTGCTGTTACCGCCGAGATTGGTCCCCCAAAGAATGCTGATCCTGAGGTGGTTCTGGAGAAGGCCCGCCTGATTAAGGGCTACGTGGATGCGGCCAATATTACCGATTGTCAGACGGCCATTGTCCGGATGTCCTCTATTGCTTCGGCTGTTCTCATTATGCAGGAGGGGATAGAGCCGGTCATCCAGATGACCTGTCGGGACCGCAACCGGATTGCCATGCAATCTGATCTTTTGGGGGCCTCGGCCCTAGGGATTAAGAATCTCCTCTGTCTCACCGGTGACCATCACAAGTTTGGTAACCACCCCCAGGCCAAAGGGGTCTTTGATATGGACTCGATCCAGATGCTGGCTATGGTCCGGGGGATGAGAGATGAGCGGTGCTTTCAATGTGGCGAAGAAATAAAGGGCAAAGAGCCCCGATTCTTTCTTGGGGCAGCGGCCAACCCCTTTGCTGATCCTTTTGAATTTCGGGTCCTGCGTTTGGCCAAAAAAGTAGAGGCCGGAGCAGACTTCATCCAGACCCAGATCGTCTATAATGTTGATCGCTTTGCTAAGTTTATGGAAATGGTCAGGGATCTGGGCCTAGATGAGAAGGTTTACATCTTGGCCGGGGTCACACCTTTTAAGTCTGCTGGAATGGCCAATTACATGAAGAAGTTCGTCCCCGGTCTTGATGTTCCTGATGAACTAATCACCCGGATGAAAGAGGCTCAAGATCCCCGAGAAGAGGGAATTAAAATTGCCGTAGAGATTATCGGCCAACTTAAGGAGATCCCTGGGGTGGCCGGGGTCCATATTATGGCCATTGAGTGGGAGGCAGCAGTCCCGGAGATTGTCAAGGCTGCCGGCCTTTATCCGCGGCCGGAGATGGAGGCTCCAGAGCCGGTTGTTCGCTTGGCTCCCAAGCCAGAGGCCCTTGAGGTCAGGCCACCGGCGGAAGAGGTGCTCCCCGAGGCCCCACCGGCTGAAGTGCCGCCTAAGGCTCCTTCTCTGCCGACAGAGGCTTTAAGGGAGATCTTCTCTGTCCTTAAAGCCGGGATCGGAGATCTCATGAAGGGGGCCGAGGCCCTGACTAAAGGGATTGCTGGTCTTGAAAAAACTCTGCTGGGGCATGCCGAAGAGGCTCCGTCTCCTGAGGCCCCGCCAGCCAGGGAGCCAGAGCTCCCTCCGGCTCCGCCCAAGCGGGAGGAAGAGGAGCGGGCAGCCAAGGTGGCCAGTCTCATTACTGCGGCCAAGGCGGCCCTTGATGCCGGTGAGATAGATAAGGCCGAAGGTCACTTTAAGGAAGTCTTGGCCCTTGAGCCCGATAATGTTCCAGCCAAAGAAGGGTTGGCTCAGATAGAGAAGATCCGCAAGGTCACAGATGTTCTTTCAAAGGCCAAAGCGGCCCTTGAGACCGGGGATCTTGATGTGGCCCAACGGGGATTTGAGGCCGTCTTGGAATTAGATCCCGGGAACAAAGAAGCCAAAGTCGGTCTTGATCAGGTCAAGGAAAAGGCCGCTGAGCTCAAGGCGGCTCAGGAGGCGGCCAAAAAGGAGGTATCCAAGGAGGTATCTGAGAAAGAAGAAGTCCCCGAAGTGGCTGTCCCTTCAGAGCTCCCGGTTTTTGAGCTTCCAGGGGAGGAAAAGAGTCTTTTTGATCGTCTGCGTTCCATCCCCAAAGAGGTCGTCCTTGAGTCGAGCAGTGGTGAGATCAAGGAGGTGGTTGTTGGCCTGGAAGACAAGGCCATCGCCACCGGGGGCACCAATGTCCTTCCTTTTCATCTCTTTGAAGGGGAGATGAAGAATCCTCCTCGCATTGCCATGGAAGTTCTTGATATTAAGCCTGAGGAGTGGCCGGAGCCCCTGGTCCGCTACTTTGGTGAGGTGATGGATGATCCGGCAGCTTGGGCCCGGAAGTGTGTGGAGGCCTATCAGGCCGAGGCTATCTGTCTTTACACCGTGGGGGCCGATCCCAATGCTCAGGATCGGCCGGCCGAAGAGGTGGCCCAAGTGGCCAAGGCTGTCTCAGAGGCCGTGGATGTGCCTTTGATTATTTGGGGCTGTGGCAATGCTGAAAAAGATACCGAGGTCATGCGTCAGGTCGCCGAGGCCGTAGGGGCTAAGAATATCCTTATCGGTCCGGTGGTAGATCAGAACTACCGCCAGCTAGGAGCCACGGCCTTGGCCTACCAATATCCAGTGGTGGCCTCAAGTCCCATTGACGTCAACCTGGCCAAACAGCTCAACATTCTTCTGGAAAATCTGGGGGTACCTCTGGAGCGGATCCTGATGGATCCATCCATTGGGGCCTTGGGCTATGGTCTGGAGTATACCTACTCGGTCATGGAGCGTATCCGTTTGGCCGCCCTTTATCAGCAAGACGATAAGCTCCAGGTCCCCTTCATCTGTAATTTGGGTCGAGAGGTCTGGAAGGCCAAGGAGGCTGGTCTTCCCAGCGATGATCTTCTAGGGGATCAGGAGCGACGGGCTGTGCTCATGGAGGCTATTACTGCCGTCTGCATGATGCTTGCCGGCGGTGATTTCTTGATAATGCGTCATCCGAAGGCCATTGCCCTGACCAGGGCCATGATCAAGGCCATGATGGCTTAAGATTTTAACAAAGAAAACGCAATAGGGGGTTTAAAGAGACTATGTCCAAGATCATTGCCAGCGCTGCTATTCGCGGGGCCCACAAGATCGTTGGGAGGGCCTGGGCCAAATACGAAGAGGCGGTGAAGAAGTTTGGGCCTGACCAGGAGGTGGCCTTTCCAAATACGGCCTATTATTTGCCCATTATTTACTCCATCTTGGGGCTCCCGGTCAAAAAGCTTGGTGACTGTAAAGAGGCCCTTGAAGAGGCTAAAAAGCTCCTTCCCCCTGTGCCTGAAGAACACCTTTGGCTTCCGTATCTGGGGCCGGCCCTGGATGCCGGTATGGCTACCTTCTTTGCCGAGGAGGTCATCGAAGCCATCAGGTATCTGGAGGATCCGGATTTTTATACCAAGACCGAGGATCCCGTGGGGGACCGGATCTGGTTGGGGGCGGCTGATGACGTCATCTTCCGGAAAAGGGGGGTAGAATTTGTCGATGGGACGGCCCCCGGATTTGCGGCCATCCTCGGTGCTCCTCCTTCTGAGGAAACAGCGGTCAAGATCGCCCGCGAACTTCAGGAGAAGAACCTCTATGTCTTCATGCACTCGGATACTGACGGGCGTCGGATGGCCGAGCAACTCGTCCGCCAGGATGTTCAGATTGGCTGGAGCACCCGTCTAGTTCCCTTCGGCCCCGGTACCTCTTCAGCCATCTTTTCCATAGGGTTTGCCTGCCGGGTGGCCTTGGCTTTTGGAGGGATCAAGCCTGGGGATTATCTGGGCAATCTCCTCTACAACAAGGATCGAACCTTTGCCTTTGTTATTGCCTTTGGTCCGGTCTCTGATGAATGGTATGCCAACGCCGCTGGGGCTATAAACTGGGGGTTCCCGACCATTTCTGACTGGGATATCCCCCAGATCTTGCCTACGGGGATCTGCACCTACGAGCATGTAGTCAGCAGGGTTCCCCATGAAGAAATCGTCCAGAAGGCCATCGAAGTTCGGGGCCTTAAGGTTACAGTTACCAAGATCGACATCCCCGTCTCTTATGGTCCAGCCTTTGAGGGTGAACGGGTCCGCAAGGACGACCTTTATCTTGAATGCGGTGGTGGTAAGACCATGGCCGTAGAACTTCTGCTGTCCCGAGAGATGGACGAGGTTCAAGACGGCAAGGTTATGGTGGTCGGCCCTGAGATGGATGATGTCACTGAAGGGAGTCGTCTGCCGCTGGCCATTCTGGTAGAGGTCGCTGGTCGGAACATGCAGGAGGACTTTGAACCCATCATTGAACGTCAGTTCCACCACCTTATTAACTATGCCCAGGGGATTATGCACGTCGGTCAGCGGAACATTATGTGGCTTCGGGTGAGCAAACAGGCTAGGGAGAAAGGTTTTAAGTTTGAGCACATCGGCAAGATCCTTCATGCCAAGCTTCATCAGGACTTTGGCTCCATTATCGATAAGGTTCAGGTGACCATCTTTACTGAGGAAGAAAAGGTCAAGGAGATCATGGATTTGGCCAAGGAGGTCTATACCCGTCGGGATGCCCGGATCGAAGGTATGACCGACGAGACCGAGGAGATTTTCTACTCCTGTACCCTTTGCCAGTCCTTTGCTCCCAACCATGTCTGCATCATAACCCCCGAGCGGGTGGGGATGTGCGGGGCTTACAACTGGCTTGATGGTAAGGCCTCCTATGAGATTAATCCCACGGGGCCGAATCAGCCGGTGCCCAAAGGGGAGTGTATTGATCCGGTACTCGGTCAGTTTAAAGGGATCAATGAGTACGTCTATAAGAATAGCCGGAACAAGGTGGAAAGGGTCTCACTTTACAGCCTTATGGTTGATCCCATGACGGCCTGTGGTTGTTTTGAGTGTATCGCCACCATGCTTCCGGCCTGCAACGGTATCATGATTGTTAACCGTGACTATCTAGGTATGACCCCTACAGGGATGAAGTTCACCACCATGGCTGGTATGGTCGGCGGTGGTCAAGTGACACCTGGTTTCCTTGGGGTCTCCAAACACTACATTACCAGCCGGAAGTTCCTTAAGGCCGAAGGTGGTCTTAAGCGGGTGGTCTGGATGCCCAAGATGCTCAAAGAAGAGCTTCGGGACAAACTCCTTAAGCGCTGCGAAGAAGAGGGCATGCCGGACCTTTTGGACAAGATCGCCGATGAGACTGTGGGGACTACCGAGGAGGAAGTCCTGGAGTTTCTGAAGAAGGTCGGTCATCCGGCCCTGGAGATGCCGCCTTTGGTCTAAAGACACCAAAAGAAAAATAAAGGTTCGAGGAGTAGCGATGGGACTGACAGGGATACAGATCCTACAGATGCTGCCTAAGAAGAACTGTGGTGAGTGCAAATTCCCCACCTGTCTGGCCTTTGCCATGAAGGTAGCTGCCGGCCAGGCGGACATTGCCGCTTGCCCCTATGTCTCCGAAGAGGCCAAGGCCAAGATTTCCGAGGCCTCGGCCCCTCCCATCCGGACGGTAAAACTTGGTGGTGGGGATCATGTCTTTGCTTGCGGGGGGGAGACGGTCCTTTTCCGCCACGAGAAGCGTTTTGAACATCCTACCGGAATCGCCGTCTTGGTGGCTACTGATATGGCTGAAGAAGAGATTTCCGGTCGGCTAGAGCGTTTCAAGAAGCTGGAGTACGAGCGGGTGGGGATCATGCTTAAGGCTGATCTGGTGGCTGTCAAAGATTCCGGGGACAAAGCGGCCTTCTTAAATCTCGTCAAGAGGGTCCGTGAGGAGGTCTCCGAGGCGCCCTTGATTCTTATGAGCGAAGATACTGAGGCCTTGAAGGAAGGAGCTGATATCTGCGGAGATTTTAAGCCCCTTCTCTATGCAGCCACTATCGACAACTATCAGGCCATGGCCGAGGTGGCCAAAGAGACTGGAGCTCCTTTGGCCGTCAAGGGCGTTGACATTGGAGAGACTGCCTTTTTGGCAGAGGAGCTGGCCAAGGTCGGCCTTAAGGATCTCATCCTCGATACCGGGGCCAGGACCCTTCGGGCCGTTTATGAGGATCAGGTAGCTATGCGGCGGGCGGCCATCAAACACAAGTACCGTCCCTTAGGTTATCCGAGTATTACCTTTCCTTGTGAGATGACCGGGGATGATCTTCTGGAGGGTCTTATCGCCTCGGTCCTTATCCCCAAATATGCTGGGATTGTTGTCCTTTCAGATCTCAAGGGAGATATTCTCTTTCCCCTCTTGGTTGAGCGCCTTAATATCTTTACCGATCCTCAGAAACCTTTAGTCGTTCAGGAGGGGATCTATCCTATCAATGGTCCTGACGAGGAAAGTCCGGTCTTGGTGACCTGTAATTTTGCCCTAACTTACTTCATTGTTTCCGGAGAGATCGAGACCAGCCGGGTTCCTTCCTGGCTGCTCATCAAGGACACTGAGGGGCTGTCGGTGCTTACGGCTTGGGCGGCTGGTAAGTTCGGGGCTGACTCTATTGCCGATTTTGTCAAGAAGTCAGGGATAGCCGAGAAGGTAAAACACCGGAAATTGATCATCCCTGGCTACCTTGCCTCTATCAAGGGAGAGCTCGAAGAAGAGCTTCCTGATTGGGAGATCCTCATTGGTCCCCGAGAGGCCAGTCATTTGCCGTCCTATCTCAAAGAGTGGAAGGCGGCTTAACACTAAAGGGGGGTTAGTTATGAGCACAGTGGTTTGCATTGCCGAAAGTATCAACATTATGTCTCAGACCATTGGTTCGGCCATGAAGGAGAGGAATCCGGCTCCCATTCAGAAGATGGCCAAAGAGGAGGCGGATTTGGGAGCCGACTATCTGGATCTGAACATTGGCCCGGCTAAAAAGGACGGTCCGGAGTTGGCGGCTTGGATCGTTCAGGTGGTTGAAGAAGTGGTCGATACTCCCATTTCCCTTGACACGACCAACCCTGAGGCCATGGTGGCCGGGATCAAGGCCTCCAAGCATAAAAATATCCTTATGAACTCCATCTCTGCCCAGCCAGAGAGGATGGAAAAACTTATTCCAGTGGCGGCGGAGACAGGGGTTGATGTGGTGGCCCTTCTCTGGGGGCCAGAAGGTATGCCTCGAGATGCCAATGAACGGGCGGCTATGGCTGTGGACCTGATGATGAAGCTAAACGAGGCCGGGATCCCTAATGAGAAGATCTGGTTTGACCCCATCGCTACCCCTATCACTTTAGGGGCGGAGCAGATCGCCTCGGGACTCGAGTTTCTGGCTATGCTTCAGGACATTGCCCCCGGGGCCAAAAGCACCGTGGGGCTTTCTAATGTCTCCAACGGGGTGGCCAAACATCTTCGTCCTTATCTTGATCGAGTCTATCTGATGATGCTGATGAAATATGGTCTTTATTCGGCCATCCTGAACGTCTATGATCAGGAATTGGTAGAGATTGCCAAAGGCAAACATCCTGAATGGGTTAAGCTGGTCCACGATATGATGGACGGCGACGAGCCTGACCCCAAGAGCCTCTCTCCTAAAGAACTTGAAATCTACAAGACCGTCCGGGTCCTGACCGGAAAGACCATCTTTTCAGAATCCTGGCTCGAACTCTAAAGAAGGGCAGGGGAGTTAAATCCCCTGCCACCTTTCGCTGAGATACCCGAGAGCCACCTTTAGTCTAATTTCTTAATCAAAGAAACCGGGGGCTTGGCATGATTACACTGATTATCGACGGCAAAGAGGTCAAGGCTAAGGAAGGGCAGACCATTCTCCAAGCGGCCAAAGAGGCTGGTATCCATATCCCTACCCTCTGCCACCTTGAAGGCCGGCGGCCTTCAGAGCGTCCTTGCGGCCTGTGTTTGGTAGAGGTGGAGGGGGAGGGGGTTCCCGTTCGGGCCTGCGCTACCCAGGTTAGGGAGACCATGGTGGTCACCACTCAGGGTCCGGGGCTGGCCAAGTTGCGTAAGGAGCGTCTGGAGGCCCTGGCGGCCCATCATTATGGAGATTGTAAAGCCCCTTGTACGATGGCCTGTCCGGGGGGAATTAATGTTCAGGGATATGTTAACCTTATCGCTCAGGGGCAATATGCAGCGGCCCTCCGCCTGATAAAGGAGCGGAACCCCCTTCCGCTTTCTGTAGGCCGGGTCTGTCCTAGATTCTGTGAACCCCGGTGCCGACGGGTTCTAGTGGACGAACCGATAGCAATCAACCATCTCAAACGTTTCTTGGCCGACTGGGCCATGCAACACGGGGAACCCAAGGAGGAGGTGGCTCCTCCGACGGGGCACCGGGTAGCGGTAATCGGTGGGGGTCCGGCCGGTCTCTCGGCAGCCTACTATCTGACCAAAGCTGGTCATCAGGTAACCATCTTTGAGGCCATGGAGGAGCTAGGGGGAATGCTCCGCTACGGGATTCCTGAATACAAGCTTCCCAAAAAGGTCCTTGACCGGGAGATCCAGAACATCCTTTCTCTGGGGGTCGAGGTCCACACCGGCAGACGCTGGGGGAGGGATTTTACCCTCAAAAGCCTAAAAGAGGAGGGCTATGAGGCCATTTTCATCGCCACTGGGGCCTGGAAGGAAAAACACCTTGAAGTTCCTGGGGCTGAGCATGCCCTCAGCGGCTTGGCCTTTTTAAGGCAGATTAACCAAGGCCAGCGGCCGGAGATCCGCCAGCCAGTGGTTATCTTTGGCGGAGGAGATGTGGCTATAGACTGTGCCCGGGCTGCCCGAAGACTGGGGGCCGACGAGGTGACGGTGGTTTATCCCCGCTCCCGCATGGAGATGCCAGCTCATCAACGGGACATCAAAGAGGCCGAAAAAGAAGGGGTGCGTTTCTTTCTTATGGCCACTCCGATGCGGATTGAGCCTACTGGCAATGGTCTTTTTACTATAGAGCTGGCCCGGACGGTGCTCGGAGAGCCAGATAAGAAGGGTATCCGACATCCGGTGCCGGTTCCCGGATCTCGAGTAATTATGGAGGCCGGGACGGTGATTTCTGCTCAGGGCCAGGTCCCGGACACCTCTTTTTTGGCCTTTGATGACCTGGAGGCTCAACTGACTGTTTCCCCTAAGGGGACGGTCAAGGCCAATCCTTCGACCATGAAGACCAACCTGGAAGGTATTTTTGCCGGGGGAGATTTAGTTTCTGGCCCGCGGACGGTCATCCAGGCCGTGGCCGCCGGAAGGAGGGCGGCTGAGGCTATAGATGCCTATCTTCGGGGGGTCAAGAGTACCTTGGTCTCCACGGCCCGCTTCAACTTTACCAAAGGCCGTCGTTTTGAAGACGTCGATCTGCGCAACTATCAGGAATATACCATTAAACTTCAGGAGCGGATGCCGGAGCGTTCTGCGGAGGTTCGGGTTGGGGATTTTGAAGAGGTGGAACTGGGCTTCAATGAGGCCATGGCCCGCCGGGAGGCTAGCAGATGTCTTTCCTGCGGTTGTTTGGGGATCTCCAAGTGTGAGTTCCGGGATCAGATAATCAATCACCAAGCCAAGATCCCTCAGGGGACTTCTCGCCTGAGGTTTCCGGTGGATACCAGTCATCCTTTTATCATTGTGGATCCCAACCGATGTATCGCCTGCACTCGGTGTGAAAGGGCCTGTCCTTACGGGGCCCTTGAACTTTCCATAACCGAGGCCTCAGAGCCGGATATCAAGATAAGGCTTAAAGAAAATTGTCTTTCCTGTGGGGCCTGCGTTGATGCCTGCCCTACAGGGGCCCTCACCAAAAAGACGGTCGTCCTACCGATTACCGCCTCCGAGGTTACCAAGGTCCCCGGGGTTTGCACCTTCTGCGGTACAGGGTGCAATTTGGAAATCCATACCAAATGTGGGACGATTGTGGAGATCAAGGCCAATGCCGATCTCCCTCCTAACTTTGCCAATCTATGTGTCAAGGGTCGTTTTGCCTATACTTTCTATCGCCATAAAGATCGCCTAACCAGGCCTCTTATCCGAACAAGCATTGATGCTCCCTTTCGGGAGGTTTCTTGGGAGGAGGCCCTGGAATTTGCCGCCTTGGGACTTAAGGAGATCAAAGACAGTCTTGGTCCTCAGGCCATAGGCGTTCTGGCCTCGGCTCGCTGTAGCAATGAGGAGAACTTTCTCTATCAGAAATTTGCCCGCGCAGTTATCGGTACAAATAGTGTCGATAACTGCGCCCGGGTCTGACATGCTCCTTCGGTCGCGGGTCTCGCGGCCACCCTTGGATCCGGTGCAGCTACCAATCCGTTTTCTGATATCTACAAGGCTCAGGTTCTGATGGTCTTTGGGGCTAACACCACTGAGGCCCATCCCATCGTTGCCCTTAAAATCATGGAGGCGGCTTCCCGTGGGGCCAAACTGATCGTTGTTGACCCCCGTCAGACGGACTTGGCTCGCCGGGCTGATCTCTGGTTGAGAGTAAAACCCGGTGGAAATATTCCTCTTGTAAATGGAATGTTACACGTCATTCTTAAAGATGGTCTTTATGATGAAGAATTTATCTCCCAGAGGACTGAGGGTTTTGATGGCCTCAAAAAATATATTCTTGAAGAGTTTCCTCTGGATCGGGTAGAGACCATCACTCAGGTGCCCAGGGAGAAGATCATCGAGGCGGCCCGTCTTTTTGCCACAGCCGAGAGATCGATGATCCTCTATGGCCTGGGGGTGGCTGAACATAAGGGGGGTACCGAAGGAGTGATTGCCTTGGCCGACTTGGTCTTGGCTACAGGCCAGGTTGGACGCGAGGGCGCCGGGATTAATCCCCTTCGGGGGCAGCACAATGTTCAGGGGGCCTGTGATATGGGCTGTCTGCCCTATGTGCTCCCCGGATATCAGAGTCCGGATGATCCCGTGGCCCGTAAGGCCTTTGAGCAGGTCTGGGGGGTGGCCCCTCCCCAGGAAAAGGGGCTTACGGAGCCTCAGATGTATCAGGCAGCTTTAAGAGGTGAGCTCAAGGGGCTTTACGTCATCGGCTATGATCCTGCTCAGACCGGGGCCAATGCCGGTTGTATCAGGGAGGCCCTCAAATCCCTTAAGCTTCTCATTGTTCAAGATATCTTCCTCTCCGAGACGGCTAAACTGGCCCACGTGGTCCTCCCGGGGGCCTGTGTCTTTGAGAAAGACGGCACCTATACCAGTGGTGAGCGGAGGGTACGCCGTTTCTTTAAAGCCGTTGATCCTCCAGGGGAGGCCATGCCGGATTGGCAGATTGTCTGCCGACTGGCCCAGGCCATGGGTTTTTCTATGAGCTATAATCATCCAGGAGAGATTATGGATGAGATCTCCCGCCTGGCCCCACCGTTTAGAGGTATTTCCTACAAGACCTTGGGGCCCTCGGGGCTATGTTGGCCCTGCCCCGAGCCTGGTCATCCGGGCATTGCCCGCATGCATACTGAGAAGTTTCCTCGGGGTCGGGCCAAGTTCGTTCCGGCCAATTATGTTCCTCCAGAGGAGCTTCCAGATAAGGATTATCCCCTCATCCTCATCACTGGGCGCAGACTGGTTCATTTCAATAATGGCTCCATGACCAGACGAGCCCAAGGCTTTGAGGTCATTGGCCCGGAGGAGCTTCTGGAGATCCATCCCGAGGATGCTAAGGCCTTGGGGATTGCAAATGGCCAGATTGTCTGGGTCTCTTCAAGAAGGGGGCGGATCAAGGTCAGGGCCCGGATCACTGACAAAAGCCAACCTGGCTGGGTGTTTATGGCTTTTCATCACCCTGAGACTCCGGTCAACTTGCTGACCAGCCCTGGTGTAGATACCAAGGCCATGACGCCAGAGTACAAGGTCTGTGCCGTCCGGATTGAACCTCTGGCTTGACAATGACCTGAGGCCGGGTAAGTAGGAAGCACCTTGGACTCTCCTCCAGGGGGCCTTCACCCTTCCTTAAGGGGAGAGGAGTTCAGTGTTGGGGTCGATGGCCACCCCAAAAACTCTGCCTTAGCCCGGGGCAGAGAAAACCAAAAGAAAGGAGGAGATCTTATGTCTTTAGACGAGATCAAAATCTCACGGGCCATTCTTGACCGTTATTTTCAGAAGCTCTCCGACTGCCTGGATGTAGATGTAGCGGTGGTCGGAGGTGGGCCTGCAGGCCTTATGTCCGCCCTTAAGCTTGCCGAATCTGGCTACAAAGTGGCCCTTTTTGAGCGCAAGCTTTCTATTGGTGGCGGCATGTGGGGTGGAGGGATGATGTTTAACGAGATCGTCGTCCAGGAGGAAGGGGCCCGGATTCTGAAAGAACTCGGAGTCCCGGCGGAGCCTTACGATAACGGCTATTACACGGCGGATGCCGTCTGCTGTATGGCCACCCTTACCTCAAAGGCCTGTCTAGCTGGGGCCACGATCTTTAATCTCATCAGTGTTGAAGATGTCATGGTGAGAGAGAACCGGGTTACCGGTTTGGTAATCAACTGGACAGCGGTGGAGATGGCCTCGCTTCATGTGGATCCTCTGGCCGTGCGGGCCAAATATGTGGTTGAGGCCACTGGTCATGATTGTGAAGTCTTGAGGGTTATCGAGCGTAAGTTGGGTGGGGGGCTCTTCACTGAGACCGGTAAAATCATGGGCGAGAAGTCTCTTTGGGCCGAGATGGCCGAAACCACCACCTTGGAAAACACTAAAGAGGCCTTTCCTGGGGTCTTTGTGGCTGGTATGGCCGCTAACGCCACCTTTGGTTCCTTCCGGATGGGCCCCATCTTTGGGGGGATGCTCCTCTCGGGGGAGAAGGTGGCTGCTTTGATCGAGGAGCGTCTTAAACAGGGCAAGTGAAGGCTAAGGATCTAGAGGGTGAAAGGCTGGTCGTTGACACCAGCGTTTTCACCAATCCTGAGATCTATCGACAGTTTGGGCTTGAGCCCACGGTTGCCTTTCTTAATTTTCTTGAGCTCGTGGGCCAGGCCCCATCTCTTCGCGTCTATATGCCTGCCTCTGTCTATGCGGAATTAAAAAAATCTCTCAAAGCCCACGAACTCTCTAAGGCCGCCAGAGCCATCTTTCGCATCAAGTCCCCTAAAAAATACGAGCTCAAGATTCCGGCCTTTCTCCTTTACGAACTCATTGATGATATCCGCCAGCGAATAAACAAGGGGCTGAGGGTGGCTGAGGAGGCGGTTCGTTCAACCGGTCTCCGCCAGGAATCCGAGATCATCAACTCCTTAAGGCGTAAGTATCGGGAGGCCTTAAGAGAAGGAATTGTTGATAGTAAGGAGGACATCGAACTTGTCCTTCTGACCATGGAGCTGGACGGTCTTCTTCTTTCGGCTGACCAAGGAGTTCTTGATCTGGCCGATAAATTAGGTCTTCGCTGGATATGTCCAGAGGAGATTCGAGAGACAGTGGAGTCTTTAGTCCACCTCCGGTGCCCCTGAAAGTTTACTCCTCCAAAAATCGGTAGATTTGAGATACTCCTTGGAGAAGCGGACCACTAGGTAGCCTTCTTTCCAACCCTTCTCGAGGATATTGATCTTGACCCTGGTCTTTTCAAAGTGCCGAAGGAGGGCCCTGAAGGATTCCTCTGTCTTGAGCCTCACCTTGAAGGTTTCCTCGATCCTCTGGCCTTGAGAGATCTTCTCTAAGGCCTCGATAAGGGGAAGAATTAGAGCCTGACCGAGATCTTTTGTCAGTTTTTCCTCTAGGGGGCGCCCTTCTTCAAAACAGGCTAAGGCTAGACGGATGACTCGGTGGAGATAGTAGGCCGGATGAAGGTCGCCAGCTAAGGCTATGGAGACTCTAAGATCATTAAGGTTTGATCTTGGGGTGACGAACTTAAAGGCCTTTTGGCCACTGACTTCCTTGAACACCAAGCCTTCTCGGCCTTCTTGATCATATTTTTTGATGATCTTGGTAATCCTTTTCCAGTCAGAGGGGGCAAAGGGGCCGTGGATCTCCGGGGAGGGGAAACAGAAGTTTCTGATCAGCTGGTACTTTTCTTCCGGGGGAAGAAGACGCCCGGTGTCAAGCTCTAAAAAGTCAAAGACAAAGAAGCGGACATCTTCTCTGATGTAAGGAGGCCACTCTGTAAGGAAAGGGGTCTCTGGTCCAGCTACCTCACAACAGAGGACAAGCCGGGGGTGCTTGGCGAAGAAGGCTTCAAGATCTAGAAAATCAGACCACCGGTCGCTAGCGAAGGGGCAGATGTATCCCCGCCTAGTAAAACCTACAATCTGGCTGCCCGCCTTAGCAAAACGGACGTTATAGCCTTCGATTTTTTCTTCTGCGTAAAAATTTCCCTTGAAGTTGCGGGCCAAGCCCTTCTCTAAAACAAAGATCCGGGGGATTCGAGGATAGGCGGAGATGAGGCCCTGCCTAGTGAGCACAGTTCCTACTTCCAGACCCCAAAGGCCCTTTTTGATCCGGAAGCCACCGTCTCTAAGGCCAGAACAGAACTCAATTCGGCCTTCTTCAAGGGCCTTTTGAAGATCTTCCGTCCTCCTTGGCTGAGGAAGGCAGTCTCTTAAGAGTTTAAGAAGCCCTTCTTGATCCTTTTGGGTATCCATTAAGGTACCCTTACAGATAAGATGTTTTTTAAAAAGATAAGTAAATTGAGATCTTTTGTCTGCCTTTCAAGGAACCCCAACAGGAAAATAGCTATCTCCTCCAATTTTAACAAAGCCTTTTTTAAAGAGATTGATCTGACATTAATCTATTTCGTTAGTCTCTTTTTTCTTTATCCTTAAATAATATAGGTTATTGAGCTTAATCTGATTGATTATGTTCAGTAATCAATTCTTTATTTTAAAGTTTTTCGATTGTTGTATTCGATGAGTTTGTTATAGAAAGAATCTGTTACTCTTGTTGGTCTATTATGTCTGATTCTGTTTTAAGAAAAAAGCTTCTTAGTGAAGGAATTGTTATCCTAAATGGGCGCTATCGTCTTTTTGTCTCTTCTGATGCCCTTGAGGCCTATCTGATCAAAGAAGGTCCGGGGCCTGAGCTTCTCTGGCAAGATGTTCCTTCTGTGGTTCAGGATCTTAAAAATCTGGGGATCACTTATGGTCTCCTTCAAGAACCAGAGGAAGAAAGGGGAGGTAAGCTCGTAGTTGCTCTGTGCAAAGGGCCTCAGCGGGGCCAGGACGCTCGGGTGGAGTTTATAATAGACCTTTCTCGAGGTCCCCTCAAAGAAGAAGGGCCAGATAGAGTCATTTATCGCGAACTCAATACCATCGTCTGCGTCAAGGCCGGTCAGCCAGTGGCCCGAAAGATTCCCCCCGGATCAGGTAGCCCTGGCATGAATGTCTTTGGTGAACCCTTAGCGCCTTTTCCTGGAAAAGACGTTCATTTTGTTTATGGTCCTGGTCTGGAAGCAGATGAACTCTTACTCAAGGCCAAACATGATGGTGTTTTTCTTTTAGAAGGTGAGAAACCGGTTGTTTCTCCTGTTTATGTTCTTGATTCTGATCTCGACTGGTCAGTTGGAAATATTCATTTCTTTGGAGAGAAGTT
>NZ_JBPMLP010000031.1:0-18528 GCF_054026695.1 Thermosulfuriphilus sp. | reverse complement strand
AAAAAGGCCTGAGGTGACTAGAAGCTTTTCACCTTTAGTCCGACGAATAGAGAAAATCCTGGAGCCTTATAACCTTTGGCCATCTCGTAATCGGTATCAAAGAGGTTTTCTATGCGACCCAAAAGCTCCAGGGCCTTTGTCAGTTGGTAGCTGAGCGAGAGGTCTACCCGACTAAAATCGGTAATTATGTGTTTATGGTCATAGGCGTATCGCCGGCCGGTATACTGATAGTAGATCCCGGCGGTTAACTTCTGCCAGTTTAGGGTCCCTCGAAAGTCCTACTTTGTGCTGGGGAACAAGGGCCAAATTTTCGTATTTGTCTTCCTGACCTTCCGTATAGGTATAGTTGATCGAGATCTGAAGCCAAGCATAGGGTCGGGCCTCGATGACGGTTTCTAGCCCGGAGACATTAGCCGTTCCCGAATTATAGTAACTCCAGGTAGTATAGTTAAATCCGATTCGATCTTCGTAGTGAGTGTTAAAATAGACAGCTTCCCAACGAAGTCTTCCGCCGAAAAGATCCTGTTCCAGACCAAGGTCTCCGCCGGTGCTTTCCTCGGGTTCGAGATCAGGATTGCCGTAGCGGGGATGATAGAGATTAAAGAGGGAAGGGGCCCGGAATCCCGTGGCCAAGTTTCCTTTGAGTTTTAGGTTGTAGGGGAGGAAGAAGGCGGCTCCAAGCTTGTAGGTGCCATGGGTACCGAACTCTTCGTGGTCGTCAATTCGCTTTCTTAAACTTGCTCATATGGTCAATCCAAGCAAGTACCGAACTCTTCGTGGTCGTCAATTCGCCCTCCGATATTGACGACGAGGCGATCCTTCAAGAGGCTTAAAAAGAGATTGGTGTAGTAGGCAAAGGTGTCGATTTCGTCGGCATAGTCGGCCGTACTCCAGCTAGAGGCATAGTAGTATCTTCCTTGTTCCCGATAGTATTCGATACCAGCGGTCAGGACCGCCTCGTTCCGGAGACGGAAGTGATTGAGAAAGACCACCGGATAGGTTTTCCCCCGGGAGAGCCCCTCTGAGGCCGAATCGGTCACCTTGGTCCCATCTAAACGGTACCCAAGGATACCATCATCAGGGTCAAAACGATCAGTTCGGAAAAAATTATAACCCAAATTGAGGCTCCAGTCCCACCAAGGAAAGGGACTCTGGGAGATCTCAAGATTACTGATAAGGATGGTCTGACGCCTTTCGGCATTGGGGTCATTGTAGGCCTTAAAACTTTTGTAATCCCACTGGCCGTAATTGAGGAAGGAATAAGCATAACGAAGGTTTATATCGACCTTAATATCCTTAAAGAACCTTGGTCCTTTTTTAAAAAGTTCGGTGTTGAGATTGGCATCAAGGGTTGTCTGACGGAACTTGCTGTCTTTATATAGACCGCCAGCATTTATTCCTGAGACTCCGAGATAATATCCCAGCCCTTTTGCTGTTCCTCGGACACTGGCCGCTGCTGTCTTGGTATCATAGCGACCAAACTTGGCCTGGGCTGAGGCCCGGTTAGGCCCTCCGCCTTTGGGGGTAAATATCTGAATGGCTCCAGTCATAGCATTTGAGCCGTAGAGGGAGCTCTGGGGTCCCCGGACGATTTCGATGCGTTCCAGGTCGTAGACGTCGATATAGCTCCAGAAGTCTCCAAAATCATTGGCCGGATTAGTCGGATTGTAGATTCTGATTCCGTTAAAAAGAACGGCTGTGTCTTGATTTTTACCCCCTCTGAGACGCACGTAACCCCACTGGCCGAGCCAGCCATTGTGTTTGACGTCCAAGGCTGGATAAGTCTCCATGATCTGGTATAGGCTCTCCACTTGGCGATTTTCGATCTCCTTTTTGGAGATAACGGTCACTGAGTCTGGGAGCCTGCTGGCCTCTACCGGAGATCTGGTGGCGGTTACGACCACCTCTCCTAGCTCAAGACTTGTTTGGGCCAAGGTGAGGGAAGGTAAGAGACTGAAGGCTAAAAGTAAGGAAAACAGAGACCTTAAGAACATAACAGCACCTCCTCGCGAAGTTTTTTCGTGAGGAGGCTTCAGGGGTAGAAGTTCCTGGAAGGGGGTCCCCTTCTTCAGGAACGAGGCAGTTAGCCCCGAAGCCTCGCTCCCTTAAAGGGCCCCGGGCCGGTATCCCGGCTTCCGGATCAACCTACTTACCGCGCCTTCCCGGGGCCCTATGGGGCCCCAGTGGCCTGTCGCCTGGAGTCCTCCAGGCCTAGCGGTGTTCGTCCCCGGTCACGGTTGCGGGCCAGCGCCGGTCTTGCACCGGACTTCCCGTTTAACCCCCTTCAAGGGCACCCGGGGCCCTTTAGGTTGAAGTTGAATGTCGATTGGTAGCACAAAATTTTTCCTTTGTCTATTGAGGACATCACTCCATCTCTGATCTTTACACCCCGCCAAGACCAAGGGTATATGAGGATTTATGGACATTAGGTATTCTCGAAGGCCGGCCCTTGGGCCGCTTTTTTGTCATTTCTGGCCGGGGCTAAAGCTTCTCTCCTGGGATGTCAATCAGACTTTGGTGGCGGAAAACACCATGGTCGCCTTAGCAGGCTTGGCTGGCCATAGAAAGAGGGCCCAAGAGATCGTCGAGGCCCAGACTGCTGGCCGTCGTCCGGTGGAGACCACCCTGAAAGAACTGGCCCGGCTTACGGCTGGGCTTCCCCTGGAAGATATCGTTTCCTATGTCTGTTCTCTGCCGGAGCTGCCGGGGTTAAGGCTGACCTTGAAGGCCTTCTGCCGGGCTGGTCTTATCCAGATCATTAACTCTACGGGATACACCGTTGTTCTTTCCCTTTGGAACAAAATCCTTCAGAGGCACCTAGGTGAGGCCCCGTTTTCTAAGATCATAGCCAATCGTCTCCGTTTTGAAGATAGCCGTGGGGAGGAGGTCCCGGAAGAAGAGGTCTTAGAGACTGCTGTCGCCCTCCTTGAGGGAAAGAGGCCTCAACGGGATTTGTTTGTCTCCGGAGACCTTGATCTGGTAATCTCCGCCGAAGAGGCTAAAGCGGTATTCCTGGAGCAGATTATCAGACAAGAGGGTCTATTTATGTCAGAGGTGGCCCACATTGGTGACTCCATGGGAGACTCGGAGGTCATTGCCTGGATGGCCAAAAACGGAGGCCTAGGGCTAGCTTTTAATGCCCGCCCCGAGCTTGTTCTGTTCCTGGAGCGCCTTTCAGAGAGGCGTCTTCCAGGCCAGGCCGTCATTGTTAGCTCTAGCGATCTTCGAGATCTGGCTCCGGTAATCTTAGGAGAGACCCTTTAATCAAGGAGGGGGTGATGGAGAAGTGCCGGAAGGAGGGCTGTCAGGGGGTGCTGGAGCTCCGAAGGTTCACTATAGCCATAAAAGAAGGGGGAAGAGTCTCTTTCTGGGAGATACTGGCTCTGGTCTGTTCGTCATGCGGTCAGATAGTCCAAGAGATTTCAGAAGGCGCAGGAGACCGGGAAGAGGCGCTCTTTTTTCTGGGGTATTAGGCCTCATAATTGAGGCCCTTTGGAGATCATGATAGAAAAGCCACAAATCTAACTTTTCCTCACAAGGAGGTCAACGGTGAAGATTAAGCGGGCTCTTATTAGTGTAACCGATAAGACCGGAGTGATTGATTTTGCTAAGGCCCTTCATGAAATGGGGGTGGAGATTATCTCTACCGGGGGGACGGCCCGGGTGATCCGTGAGGGAGGGGTTCCGGTAACCGACGTCTCAGAGGTAACCAAATTTCCTGAGATGCTGGATGGTCGGGTAAAGACCCTTCATCCGGCCATTCATGGAGGCATCTTGGCCATTCGGGAAAATGTCTCTCATATGGAGGCCCTAGTTCAGCATGGGATCTCTACTATTGATCTAGTGGCGGTCAATCTCTATGCCTTTGAAAAGACAGTGGCTTCCGGGGCGGATCTTGATACCGCTATAGAAAACATCGACATTGGTGGCCCGACCCTTCTTCGAGCTTCGGCCAAAAACTTCCGCTATGTAACGGTTATAGTCGATCCGGCTGACTACGAGACGGTGCTCTACGAGATGAGAGAAAACAATGGGGCCACTACCCTTAAAACCAGATTTCTCCTGGCCCGTAAGGTCTTTGAGACTACTAGCCGTTACGATACCGCCATCTTTAACTATCTCTCCAGTATTGATCCCGGTAGGGCTTTGGTCTAAGAGGACTCTTGAGGGAGGAAGACGTAAAATATAACTCCTTCGTCCCTCCCGGGAGCTGGGGAGATGAGGCCCAGCTTTCCTCCCAAGGCCTCAAGGACTAGGCGGCAGAAGTAAAGACCCAGCCCCATTCCTCCCTTCTTTCCCCGGGAGCAGAGTTGAACAAATGGTTCAAAGACAGCCTTTTGGAGCTCCTGAGGAATAGGGCGGGCGTGGTTAAAGACACTAATCAAGACTCCCTGGGGGAGATCCTTGATGAGTTCCGAACCTCGGGCTCTTTCCAGGCGGAGGCACACGTCTCCGTGGCCGTATTTCATCGCATTGCCCAGGAGGTTATCAATTACCCGATGAAGGAGGTGACGGTCACTTAGGATCTCGTCTCCTTCTGTGAAGTCTTCAAAGATTATCCGGCGCCTTTGTTCTTGGGCCTGGGGCTGATAGAAGGTGATCAGTTCTTCAATAAGCTCTCGGGGATCAAAGCTCTTTAGTTCTAGCCGCAGGCGGCCTTCGCGGGTAGCGGCCAAGATGAGTAGATCCTCCAAAAACTGCCGCTGTCGATCAAGGACTTCGTAGACCAGGGAAAGCCAGCGCCGGTGACGGGCTTTTAGGTCCTCTTGGAGGAGGAGGTCAAGATAACCCATGGCCACCTGGAGGGGGTTCCTCATGTCATGGACGATCATGTTGGTAAAACTGACGAGGGAACGCAGGCGTTCTTCCTGTTGTTCGATTCGTTCCTCAAGGATCTCTCTTTGGTGTTTTCGACGGAGGAGGAGATTGATCTTTTTAAGGAGTAGACGATGATCAATGGGACGGGTCAGATAGTCATCAGCCCCTATCTCCATCCCCAAAACGGCATCTCCGACCTCAAGTCTCTTTGAGGTGATAAGGACGAAGGGGAGATCCTTTAAGTGGGGATCGGCACGCAACAGTTGGCAGAAGTCGTAGCCGGAGACCTCAGGCATCATGACATCACAGATGATAAGATCAATTCTTTCTCGGCGGAGCAACTCCCAGGCCTTCTCAGAGGATTGGGCCTTCAGAATCCTATAGCCAGCTCCCCCCAGGATACCTTCAAGAAGAAGGAGGTTGTCTGGATTGTCGTCAACTACCAGGACAGTGGCCCTTGATCCTGAGAGCTCTTGCGGTTCTCTAAGGTTTATTTTTCCGGGAGCCATTTGTAAACCACACTGATCAGATCTTCCGGATCAAATGGTTTGGCAATATAGTCATTGCAGCCGGCCTCAAGGATTCTTTCCCTGTCTCCACTCATGGCTTTGGCCGTTAGAGCAACCACTGGCACGTCTTCGAGGCCGGGAAGTCTTCTAATGAGCTGGGTGGCCTCAAGCCCGCTTATTTCCGGCATCTGGATATCCATAAGAATTAGATCAGGACGTTCAAGGGAGGCCAATTCGATGGCCTCCCGGCCATTTAAGGCCCTGATGATCTTGAATCCACGTCTTTTGAGAATTTCTCCAATAAAATATTGGTTATCCGGATTGTCTTCGGCAACCAGTATCTTTCGTCCCCCTGGTCGGATTCGAGCCGAGGAGGGCCTTGCCGAAGAGGGCTCTTGGGTGGTGAGCCCCAAGGCCTCCTTGATCTGCTTGATTAGGTTCTCGCGGCTGATGTTACCCTTGTAGACAATGCCCCGGACGTTTCCCTTAAGTGTGGCCAGTTGGTCTTCCTCAAGATCAAGGGAAGTAAGAATCATCACTGGGGTCTGAGAAATGACAGGGATTTCAGCCAGCCTCTCCAGGAAGGAAAAACCGTCCATAATCGGCATCTTAAGATCGAGGAGGATGAGATCAGGACGCTTTTCCTGGGCGATCTTAAGGCCTCCTTGACCATCAAATGCGAAAAAAAGCCGCCAGCCAGTGGATCTTAAAAGGACTCCCAGTTCTCTGATAACAATCATGTCATCGTCTATAATAAGAATTTTTTTCTCTTCAGGACTTATCTCCTCTCGAGGCTCTAAATCCCGTTTAAGGGTCTGTTTGATCAGGTTCTTCCAGGTATCATCGGGCAGACGTTTTTTGCTTCGCCGATCACGGGGGAGAACAAGGGTGAAGGTCGATCCCTTTCCCGGTTGGCTACTGACGGAGATCTCACCACCTAGGAGCTCGGTAAGTTTTTTTACGATGTGGAGCCCTAGGCCCGAACCACCGTATTTTCTGGTGATTGAGCCGTTTAACTGACGAAAGGCCTCAAAGATGACCTTTTCCTGGCCAGGGGGGATACCTATTCCGGTATCCCGGACCTCAAAACGGACGATGTCCCTCTCCGGCCCTTCTTTGAGGTTGATCTTGAGTTCTACTTCTCCTTTTTCCGTAAACTTGACGGCGTTGGATAGAAGGTTGATCAGGATCTGCCGGAGCCTCTTCTGATCGGTAACCAAGGTCTCTGGAGCCTCTTCTGTGGAGAGGATAAACTTGAGCCCCTTTTTTTCCGCTAGAGGTCTGATACTTGATTCGACATCTTGAAGAAGTTCGGCCAAGGGGAATTCGGTAAAGGAGATTTCGATCTTTCCGGACTCAATACGGTTGAGATCCAGGATGTCATTTATCAATTCTAAAAGGGAATTACCGTTCCGGATGATGACCTCTAGATATTCCCGTTGGCGACCAGTGAGGGGACCGGCGGCCTCATCGAGCATTAGTCGGGCCATGCCCAGAACCGCATTAAGAGGAGTTCGAAGTTCGTGGCTCATGTTTGAGAGGAACTCGCTTTTTAGTCGATTGGCCTCTTCGATCTCCAGGTTTTTGCGCTCTAACACATCCCTTTGGGCAGCCAACTCTTCGGCCTGAGACTGGATCTCTTCAGCTTGGGCCATTAATTCTTCGCTCTGGGCCTGGAGCTCTTCGTTTTGAAGCTCAAGGAGCCGGTTTTTTTCCTGGAGCTCCCGATTTAATTCCTCGATCTTTTGGCGACTTAGAGCATTAAAGAGGGCTATGGCCAGTTGGTTGACCAGCCCCAGTAGAAAATCTTTCTTCTCTGTGAGCCGTTTAAGGCTGGCCAGTTCCAAGAGTCCTACTAATTGTTGGCCTACCTTTAGAGGAAAAAGACCCAGACTCTGGGGAATCATCCCCCCCAGGCCCGAGCCGATCTGGAAATATTCCTGGGGGACATCTTCGATGATCAAAGGAGTGCCATCGGCGGCCACCTGGCCGGAGAGACCTTGGCCTAGTTCAAGGTCTACCGGGACCTCATCAAGTCCCCAAGTACTAAAAGGAGTCAGTTTGGTCCCTTCCTCTTCAAGGATGTAGATTATTCCTAACTGGCTCTCTGATTCCTGGATTAAGCCCTTGAGGGCTTTTTGAGCCAAGGGTTCTGGACGGATCTCTCCAACGAGCTCGGTAACAAAGCTCCCGTAGGCCTCAAGTTCCCGCCGGATTTGGTGAAGAGAGTGATTGGCAGCCTCAAGCTTGGAGATGATCTCCGCTTGCTCACTAAGATCAAAGGTGATTTCGATGACCCCCATCATCCGCCCATCAGGGCCCCTGAAGGGCGTGGCCATTATCTTGGCTGGAAAGCTCTGACCGTCAAAGGTCTCTCGATCCGTATTTAGGGTTACCAGTTGGCGTCCAGCCTCAATCTGTCGCAGTGGGCATAGTTCGGTTGGGCAGAACTCAGGAGTCCTTAAGAGTTCAAAGCATCTCTTCCCACGATATTCATTCCCACTTATTCTCACCATCTGGCTCATAGCTCGATTCTGAAAAAGGATTCGTCCCTCAAAGTCGAGGATCCTGGTGGGGCAGGGGGTGGCATGAAAGGCCTGGTCTAACATGGCATAAGTGAGAAGCCCCTTTTCATCGTATATTTCTGACAATATTCTCTTATCTTCCATCTCCATCCCCCTTCCGGTATATCTGGGCTTCCTTATCAACAATCTCAAAAAGGTCGGCAATCTCAGGACAGAGAGATTCGGCCTTTCCTAAAATTAGATAACCCCCAGGGGCCAGGGCCCGATGAAGCTTTTTGAGAATCTGCCCCTTGAGCCCTTGGGAACAATAAATGAGGACATAACGGCAGAGGATAAGATGATACTCGTGATAGACCCCTGATGGAGGAGAGGTCGTCCGAGACGATGTAATATCGTGGTGGATAAAGTCAACCATTGTCTTTATTTCGGTTCGGATTTTAAAAAGAGGTTTGTTCCCAGGCAAAGGGACAAAGTAGCTAGCAAGGATCTCTGGGGACACATCCTTAAGGGCCTCTAGCCCATAGACTCCTCTTTGGGCCTCCTTAAGGGCCTTAGAGTCGATATCAGAACCAAATATCCTGACCGTGGTCTCTGTCTCTGAGGGCGTCGTCTTCTTCAGACGATCAACCAGGATGGCCAACGAGTAAGGTTCTTCACCACGGGCGCAACCAACACTCCAGATCCTTATATGAGAAAGAGCCCCTTGTTGTCTCCTTTTTAGAAGCTCAGGGATGATAACCTCTTCCAGCCATCTGAAGACCTCTTTGTCCCTGAAGAAGCGGCTAACCTTGATAGTAAATTCCTGGGCCAAACAATGGGCCTCCAGGGGATCGTTTTTTAAGAATGCAAGGTACTCTTGCAGGTCTTTACAGGAGGCCAAGGCCATTCTTCGGGCCAGACGCCTTTTAAGCGTGTTGCGATTGTATTGTTGAAAATCTATCCCCACCCGTCTAAGGATCTCCCGAAGGATATCCTCCAGAAGTCCTTCGCTTTCTGGATCAGAAAAGAGTGCCAACCAGCTCACAGGCCTCATCCATAAGGGAATCCGTGTCCTCAAGACCTAAGATCTTAATGGCCTGAGGGTCCAAAGGGTTAGAAAAAGAACCCTGCCCGCCTCCTATCCCGAGAAAAGAACAAAGTATATTGGCCAGATGGATTACTGAGGCCACCTGGGGATACCGGGGGGCCAATGTGGGTTCGTGGTGGAAGACTATGGCCTCTACCAGTAAAGGAGGAAATCCCCAGTCTCGGGCAATTATTCCTCCAATAGTAGCATGATCCGTCCCCAAAAGTTCTCGTTCGGCCTCAAGGAAAAGCCGATTGTGGAAAAAGACCAATCTTAGGATCTCATCAAAGAGATCCTTGGCAAACTCGTCAAGAAGGATCTTTCCAATATCATGGATGAGACCGGCAATGTAGATCTCTTCGGCGCTGATGACAGAAGAGAGTCCTTTTTTGCGAACGATCAGTTCGGCCAAGCTGGCGCAGGCCAAGGCATGTCGGAAAAGCCCCTTTCTTTCTAGCTGGTATCCGGAAAGATCCCGGTCATAAAGGCCGGCTAAACAGGAGACCATAGCTGCCTTACGAAAGGTCTCAAGGCCGAGGAGGGCCAAAGCCTGAGAAATTGAAGAGACACTTTCCTTCAGACCGTAGAAGGCAGAATTGCAGATCTTGAGAATGTTGGCAGTAAGGGCCTGATCCTTGAGGACCTCCTTCTCCAGCCTGGAGAAGTCTACATAGGGGTCTCGGGCCATGTTCCAGACCCTAATAGCCACCTCCGCTTGAGGACGAAGGGAGTCAATTCTCTCCTCAACGGCTCGGAGATCTTTAAGTAAGGGGGCTTTTTGTGGGGTTGAACTCTTTAAGTCTGGTCTCGGAGAGGCAGAAATATTGACCTTAAGGCTGGCCAGATCAAGGAACAGACGTCGCGGATGGCGACCGGCGATCTCCTCTCGGACCACAGGGATCTTGAGATTTTTTAGGATCTCTTTTGCAGCCAGGATGTTTCTCGGCCCTACGGCCTGGGGATTTTCTTTTCCCAGCACTGTGGCCCCGCCAGCCATAGCGGCTACCAGATCTCCAGGTCGGGCCCCCAAAGAGAGGATTTTTTCGTAGAGAAGGGGAAGGCCGCTTCGGGCATAACGAAAAGGATTTTCTTCTTCATTGGCCTTAGGACCTCGAGGCAGGACAACATGGATAAGGCCGCCGATGTGTTTTTTGAGATCATAGATAGCTACTCCAACACAGGCCCCAAGTATAGTTTCAAAGCTCTTGGGGCTCTGTCCCCAAGCAGCCTCACCTGGGGAGATTAGAATTGGAGGGGGCCACAGGCCCTCCTTTTTTTGGGCAATAGGGGTCTCCAAGGTCAATATCATACCGGAAAACTGACCTTTATCTTGGTCCCCTGGCCAGGGCTTGAAAGGATCTCAAAGTTTGCCCCTACAAAGCTGGCCCTCTGTCGGATACTCATGAGGCCATAGCCTCCGGCTCGACGATTGTTGGTCATCTCTTCCGGATTAAAACCTATGCCGTCATCCTCTATGGTAAGGAGTATTCTTTTCCCCTCCCTGGCGAGCCTGATGGTCACCTTTTCGGCCTGAGCGTGTCTGATGACATTGCTTAAAGCCTCCTGGGTGATCCGGTAAAGGATTATCTTGTGGGCCTCCGGGATCATCTCTTCCTCGATAGTAAAATTGAGGTGGCAATCCAAGTTCGTACCAGAGGTGACGTGGTCTATGTACCAGCGTAAGGTAGCCTCAAGGCCCAGGTCGTCAAGGAGAGGGGGACGGAGGTTTAGAATGATGTGGCGAGTCTCCTGCATGACCTTTTCCAAGAGCTCCAGAGCCTCCTCCAGCTTTTTGGTCTCCAGTTCCTTTCCTTGATGATGGCTTATCAGGACGTGTTCTAGGGTATATCTCACAGCAGTGAGGACTTGGCCGATTCCATCGTGGATTTCCATGGATATCCGGCGTCGTTCATCCTCCTGAGCCTCTAAAAGACGATAAGTTAGAGTCTGAAGTTGTTGCTTAAGGCGAGAGATCAGACGATAATGAGATTCCCGGATGTCTTCAGCCGCCTTTTGAATAATCCTCTGACGGACTTCTTGACTGATGTCTTTAATAAGCCCACAGATGCTCTCTGGCCGACCAGATTGATCAGAGATGAGGCTGGCATAGATGGCTCCCCACAGTGGCCTTCCTTCCCTTCCGCTAAAGCCGACCTCAACTCCAGAGATCACCTCTCCGCTTAACAGAGCCCTGATGGTCTTCTCCCAGCTGGCCACATCAATAACAAAAGAGGCTAGCTTTTGGCCTTCGAGGATCTCTTGCCCCAACCAGTCCTTAAGGGCTCGATTGGCAAAAAGGAGGGCCCCGTCGGGCCGAGGTTCCATCTTAAATAGGGGCAGAGGAAGATGATCCAGAAGCCCGGTGGGTTTAAGTTCGGCGTATCCTTCTACCTGTTTAAGGACATGAAGAAGATATCTCTTTTCCCTTTCTTGATCTTCGTATTCTCTCAAGGAGATAAGATAAAGGTTTCCCCGCCAGAAAAACGGGATCCTTTTGATCCCCTTGGTCCGATTGGTAAAAGGGCAGCTTTTGGGACGATGATTGGTCCCGTGAATCAGTTTGTAACAGGAAGCCCCCAGGATGTCTTTTCGGGACAGATCAAGACAACCTTCCAGGGCCTGGTTGGCCTCGATTATGGTGCCGGTCTCACTGGTCAGAAAGGCTGGCTCCTTGATCTTGACTACGGAGTCAAGAAGGCTCTGCAGGTCAATTCTCTGGGGGCCAAATCCCTGGTCCGATCCAAACCTTTCAGATTGGGCCCCTTGGGTCCTGTCTAAAGAGGACCTATCCGGTGTGTGGCCGGTAGATACCATAATCTGAAAATTTTTACCGTTATTCTTGACAATTGGGAATAAACAACTCCTAACATTATATCTAAACAGTGATTAACCATTTTATTTACTGGGGAGGCCATCCGGCCTTGTGGAGAAAAGAGAGCATTTCTAGACGATTCTTGACCCCTAGCTTCTTCATGATGTTAGAGAGATGGACCCTTACGGTATGGGGGCTTATGCAAAGGACCTCAGAGATGTCTCGATCACTTTTGCCTTCGGCCAAAAGATTAATAATTTCTCTTTCTCTTTTGGTAAGGGACTCAAGGGGGGTTTTGGCAAGATTTCTCTCTACCCTCAGGTAGCCATCAACTACTTGGTCGGCTACTACCGGGCTCAGATAGCGGTGTCCAGAGACGACAGCTTTTATGGCTATCTCAAGCTCAGAGTAGGAGGCCCCCTTAAGGATATAACCATCGGCCCCGGCCTTTAAAGCCTGATAGATATATTCGCGATGGCAGTACATTGTCAGGACGAGGACTTTTGTCTCCGGGCACAGGCGTTTAATCTCTTTGGTGGCCTCAATTCCCCCCAGGCCCTCCATCCGTATATCCATGATGACGACCTGGGGCTTGAGTTTGGCGATTTGACTAATGGCCTCCCGGCCCTCATCACACTCGCCAACCACCGTAAAGTTGGGGTTAAGTGAAAGAAGGCCCTTTAACCCTTCCCTGAGGATTGTATGATCATCTACCAAAAAAATACTGATCTTGGCCAAGATAATCCCACCTTAAAGCTTAAAGTTAGTCCTATAATCGACGTGGACTTCCAATTTTTAAATAGTCTCATTTAAGTATATTCTTCTAAACAGAGCGGTAAACATTGAGATCTTTTCATAGGAATTAAGGTGTAACTGGGGGCAGGTCCTGCAATATCCACCGTGGTTAGGAAAAAAACATCAAGATCAATTTAAAATTTAAATTACTTTAAACCAGAAGGCTTATCAACTCTCCCGGCCTAGTGGCCGAAGAAGAGCTTTTTGCGGGTCTAGACGACGGATAGGGTCCCTTTTCTCTTCCTTCCTGGAGCAATTGTTTTTCTTTAAGTATTTCTTCTAGGATTTCTTGACGGGCCTGGGCTTCCTTATGGCCGGCCTTGGCCGCTACCCGATAGTCTTGGGCTGAGGGGTGGGCCGGGGCCAAGGCAGCCCTTTTGACCTGCTTCATCTTGGCTACAGTGGCTCGGGGATTACCAGGCACCGGACTGGTATCAATGGAGACTTCGCCTCCGACGGCGTATTTTTGGCCATCAGGACCAGTACGATATTTATAATGCGGGCCTCCACGTACATATTGCCCCCCAACGACCATGTGGGCCCTTTCGTGGGCTCGGACTTGAGCGTCGATCTGCTTGAGTCGCTGCAATTCTTGGATTTCTTGGGGGCTTAAAGGCTTTCCATCTTTCCCTTTGGCGAAGTTAAGGCCAGGGCGAAGAAAAGGGGACTTGTTAGACGTTTTTCTGGTGGCTGGATCTTGGCTGGCAGGGGCTTCCTTCTGGGCCGGCTCCAGAGTGGGCCTTACTTTTACGTGGATATTCTGGCCGCTTAAAAGCCCGACGCTCTTCATCCTCGGCTATTTACTTCTTACCCCCTTTGATCAAGGTGTTCAGCAGTTCGATCTGACGGGCCAGATAATCCGAGGTCTGTTGGTATTCACCCAGAATGAGCTCCAAAGAGTTGAACTGGTTCCGAAGACGTTCTTCATAGCGGCTAATCCGCTCCTCCAGGACCTCTTTTCTCTTGGCAATGCGATCCAGTGATTCTTGAATCCCTTCTTCTCTGGTGGTGATCGCTCCATCGGTCTCGTTGAGAAAAGAATCAAGGGTTTGCTCCAGTTTAGCCATCAAGCCGTTCGTAGTATCCGTAAAGAGGGTTTTCACATCGGAGAGATAATTTTCCAGGACGGTGGTCAACCTGGAATCATCAACCTCAAGTTCTCCATCCTCATTAAAGGCAATCCCAATGGCTGCTAGACTGCTTACCTCAGCTGGAAGGGAGTCCACCTGGGTAGTGGTCACCCGTTGGAGTCTAGTGCGCATCATGGTGGTAGTGGCATCTCCAAAAAGGGCCCCTGTCTCTCCCGTCTCGGCGTCATACTTTTGGAGTTCCTGAAAGGCGGATATAGCTCCATTGTAGGCCTCTACAAAGGTGGCAATCTTGGTCTTTATAGAAGTAAGATCCCTGGAAATAGAAACCGTTACCGTCTTAGTGGGATCTGCGGAGGTAAGACTTATCTGGACTCCGTCAATGAGATCACTAAAGGTGTTTTGAGACCGATAGACCGTAATCCCGTCAAAGATGAGCTCAGCATCCTGAGCCGTCTGAGTTTCAGTCATGTTCTGGACAGAGGCGTTATAGGCCAGAACAGAAAGACCGGTGGTGTCCTGTTCGTCTGGGGCTTCATTAAATACACTATCTCCGTCTTCATCTATCTCGATGGAAATAGTGTTACTGGCCCCGGTGCTTTCTGCTGAAAGTAATAGATAGTAGTTGCCCGTACCGTCATTTACTACTTGGGCCGAGACCCCGGCGTTGGCCTCGTTAATGGCTTGGGCTATTCCTGAAAGGGTGTTGTTGTCTGTGGTGATGCTGATATCTATCGGAGTCCCGGAGCCAACCGTAATTCGGATGGTTCCCGTGCCTATTACAGCGCTTGAAGAGCTAAAGGCCTGGCTTCTTAATTTCTGGGCAGTAGCCAATCTATTTACAGTGATTTCATGGGTTCCAGGCTGGGGAGTGCCAGTGGTGGAGACGGCAAGGATGCTTTCATCCGAGCTTGAGGCTTGATAGGCCTCAAAGACATCGGGATCTTTAAGGGTAGAGACCTCATTGGCCAGGGTATTAAGGGCGGCCCGTAAAGTTCCATAGGCACTGAGTTTAACGTTATAGACTTGTTCCTGGTTTTCCAGAAGGGTTATCGGACGGCGCTCCAGCTCTACCAGCTGGCTGATGATGTTATCAACGTCAAGTCCAGAGACAAGACCACTGACACTGATACTCATGAAAAAGACACCTCCCCCTGGGTTCTATAAAAGCCGGTTGGCTTCATAAGCCTTTAAGGCCTCTTTTTTACGGGGAATTTCGGCCATCTTTTGGGAGAGAAGGTCCCTTTTTTGTCTGGCAATGGCCTCCACCTCGGTCTCTAGGCGACGAAGCTCTTCTAATAGAGGGAGAAGCCCTGGTTCATCAAGAGAGGCCCTTTCCCGCAAACCATGATACAAGGAGGCCCTTTGGGCCAGAAGCGCGGAAATTTGGCCATAGTTTTCCCGCTCAAGGGCCTCTTTTACCATTTTAGAGATAGAGATCAATTCGTTTAAAACAGCATGGATATTAATCGTCATTTTCCTTCTCGGCTTTCCTTTCTTGTTTTACAGCCTCTTTCCAGGCCTCATAAAGGATATAAAGGACTTTTTCCGCATTCTTAAGGTGGGAGACCTCGTTTTTGAGATTGGCCCAAGTTAATTCCTGCTGGAGGTAAAGATAAAGGGCCTCCAGATTGGCAACCAACTCTTCCTGGACATTTCGATCAAGGGCGGCGTTTAACTCCCCGACAATGGCTACGGCCTTGGTCAGATGACGTCCCTTCTCAGCGACGTTGCCAGCCATGATGGCCTTGGCCGCCATCCGAACAGACTCCATAAGCCCTTCGTAAAGCTTTAAGAGAATCCAACCCTTATCGGTAAAGGTGGTCGTTTCTACCTGTTTATATGTGGCAAGCGCCATAGCTGGATGGGGCATAGATTTCCTCCTCCAAACCTCATTAATTATTATCGGCTACTCTTTGAATGACCCTAAGTCTTAAAGACACACTTCTAGTATTTACTTACCCTTGGCCTTCATCTTAGCTTAAACAGTTCCTTTAGGCCTGATTACCAGGGCCCGGGCCTAGGCCCGGGCCCTGGATTAGGTCCTTATCCCTGGAGGAGGGAGAGGGCCGCCTGAGGCAACATGTTGGCTTGAGCCAACATGGCTGTGCCGGCCTGCTGGAGGATCTGGGCCCTGGTGAGCTCGGCCGTTTCAGCAGCAAAGTCCGCATCGAGGATCCGGCTTCGGGCGGCCGAGAGGTTCTCAGCAACGTTGCCCAGATTGGCCACCGTGGATTCAAGCCGGTTCATAACCGCACCGAATTGGCTCCGGATGTCGCTTATCTGCTGCAGGGCCTCATCGATGATATCGATGGCCTTCTGGGCCCCAGCCTTGGTAGAGATGTCGATACTCTGGACAGTACCAAAGTCGGCCTCATCAAAGCCACCAACCGTGGCGTCATTACCACTGATGCTGATGGGATCACCGGTGAGGCTTTCCAAAGCCACCGTTCCCTTGAAGTAGTAGGCGTTTGAAGTAGTGGTATCAACTCCGTCATGGGTGAAGAGATCAACATTATTGGTATCAAGGGTGGTGCTTCCGTCTGAGGCCGTGCCACTGAACTGGAGCCTGATGTTCTGGCCATACTTGGCCTCAATAATCAGGTGGCTGGTGCCGTCGCTCTGCTCTTCCATGTAGGCCCGGATACCAGCTAGGCGGTAGGTCCCAGAGGCCACCTGCTGCTGGATGGCGTTGTTGATGGCACCGACCAGAACTCCAGTGGAATCATCGGCTTCAATATTGGCCTGGACCCTTACGGTGACTCCGTTGATCTCGAAGATGATCGGATCAGAGCTGCTAGCGTCAACGGCATTGACCCGTCCGAGGTCAACTTTGGTGTAGGCCGTGGCCTTGACCACGTCCTTAAGGCCTTCGGTGTTGTTGATCTTATGGGCAATGGCCACCGCCGACCAAGCATCACTGGCAACTCCACCACTGGTGGCAGAGACAGTCAGAAAGACCTCACTGGTGCTGGCATCTTCATCGATGTTCCAATAGGCATCACTGGTGGTGATATCAGTAAGGGTGTAGCCTACATCCCCCACCGTAATGGTGATATCACCGTTGTCGATGCCGAAGGTGCTAGAGGTAAACTCTGTAGAGGTAAAGGCCGTGTCGGCCTCATAGACCCCTTCAGAGAAGCCAGCGATGTTCGGCCCTGGTCCGGAGATGGTGATATCTTTCTGGGAGCGCAGGGTCACCGAACCCCTGATAACCAGGTTGTCGCCATTGTCTATGTTGTAGACGTTACTAAGGCCACTGTCTGTGGCAAAGACGTCTTCTCCTGCGCCCAAGGTGGCCTCAATCTCGATGTTCCGGCCATCAATGGACTTAAGGGTGATCTTATAAGGAACGGTGGTATTTCCGGTAGAGGTGTATTCGGCCATAACACCGGTTGAATCACTGACATTGTTAATGGCCTTAACCAGATTTTGAGCCACTGTCACTGCCGAGACACCATTTACGGTTACTGCCCCCACATTGACACCATTGATGACCAAGTCACCGGCCTCAAGGTTGTCGGTGCCGGCAGTGATACCAAAGCTTACCTCTGCCTGATTTACCACTGCCCGAACTCCGGTCTTTTCAGCATACTCGTTGATAGCCGCTGCCAGAGCGATGGCGCTAGCCGCATGGTCGGTGGTGGAGTAAGGGTCATCAGCGGCCCTGGTGCCCCTGATTTCATAACCATTGATGACCAAATCACCATCTTCGAGGGCGATCAGGCTTCCGGCATTGGCTGGTTTCCCTATACCGGGGCCCGAGTTGGTCACGCTGACTAGACCGAATTCACCGGTCTGAGTGCCACCAGTAGCTCCAAGCTTATAGGCCTGGATGGCCGAAAATTTGGCCTCAATGACCTCGTTGGAGTTGGCCCCTACCTGGAACTCTGCTTTGGTGAGGCTTCCGTCAAGGAGTTTGATCCCCGAGAAGCTGGTGGTGTTGGCGATCCGGTTGATTTCTTCAATCCTCTGTTTGACCTCAAGCTGAAGAGAGGCTCGGTCAGCGTCAGTGGCGTCATCGTTGGCCGCCTGGACGGCTAGCTCTCGGATACGCTGGAGCATGTTGGTGACCTCATCCAGCGCTCCTTCCGCAGTCTGGAGCATGGAGATGCCGTTGTTGGCATTGCGGATAGCCTGGTTAAGGCCCCTGATCTGAGCGGTCATCCGGGTGCTGATGGCCAACCCAGCGGCATCATCCTTGGCGCTGTTGATACGCAGACCGGAAGACAACCTCTGAAGGGAGCGCTGAAGCAAGCTCTGCGTTTTGTTAAGGTTGCGCTGGGCGTTTAGTGAGGCAATGTTGGTGTTAACAACGATAGGCATGATACTACCTCCTCCTTGATTTTTATTTGGGCATCCTTGCCCTTACTTAGAGATTCGGTTGATGATGATCAGTCCTTTAAATCCGGGCCTTTATCACCCCCTTGTTTCCCTTATCTATTTTTCAGGGTCGGCCCAAGGGCTTAAGAACTTTAAATTTTTCAATGGCTTCCCTGGGCTAACTGTTCCTTGATCCAGTCTTCTACTCGAGAGAGAAAGGCCTCTTCGTACTTGATCCCTAGCCCGGATCCCCTCTGGAGGAGATTGAGCACCCTTTCTACGGAGACCTTCCGGCCATTTCTGATGAGATCTTCGATGAAAACCGGGTCTGGATAGACCTCTCGGGCGATCTCCAAGCTTAGCCTAGCGCAGTCCTTCTTCCCTTCCTCTTCGAAGCTCTTCTTGAGGCCGATGAGAAAGGCGGCCAATTCTTCGAGAGAGTTTAACTGGATGTGTTCACTAAAGTTCCGATATTCAAGGACCCGGTCCAGGCACCTAAGGCAACCTTCAAGATTCCCCTTTTGAGCGGCGATGAGGGCTAAGAATAATATCGGAGCCTCACCGGAGCCAGTCTCTTCAAGCCTCTCAAACA
>NZ_JBPMLP010000030.1:0-10556 GCF_054026695.1 Thermosulfuriphilus sp. | reverse complement strand
ATGATCTTAAAGAGGCTACACCATAGGCTGTTAAAAAGCGGCTCTATGAAGCCCTAAAGGAACCCTTTCCTTATGTAAAGGATGTAGCCATTGTCGAGTTACGTTCTCGTTCGGATGTGTTGAGATAGATCTTGACGGTACCTTTCTACCAAGGCGCAGAAATTGGCAAATTCTTCTTCGTCAAAAGGGCGGATTTTCTGGAAGGTCGGATCCAGGGTCTTTTGAGGGGAGAAGTTCTGAAGAGTTAGCATCTGGGCCCCTTTGAGATCTTGAACCCAGATGATGATGTCTTCCTTTTGGTGGATACCTGGTATAACCGTCATTCGAAACTGATGGTCAATTCCAGAGTTGAGAATGATGGAGATACTTTTTTTTATGGCTGAAAGATCAAGATCCTTTCTTCCGGTCAAACGAATATATTTTTCCTCCACAAGAGGAGCCTTGACGTCCATGGCGATAAAATCCACCAGTGAAGAAGAGATTAGCTCCTTGATTACCTCTGGTCTTGTCCCATTGGTGTCCAGCTTGATGGCCAATCCCAGATCCTTAAAAATCCTTAAAAGCTCAAAGATCCCCAGGTGAATAGTTGGCTCACCACCAGAGACACAGATTGATTCCACAAAGAGGAGATTTTTTTCCAATCGCCGGAGAATTTCTTCAAGGGGCCAGTCAGGAAGATTCTCTGGATTAAGGAGTAGTTCACTATTGTGGCAGAAAGGACACCGCAGATTGCAGCCAGATACCCAGACACTGGCGGTGATCCTTCCGGGCCAGTCAATAAAAGATGTTTCCAAAAAACCCTTAATCTTTGGAAGTTTCATGACCAAAGATCCGCTCAAAGATGAGCCCTACATGACGGAGATAATAATTGACGTCAAAGAGGGCCTCGATCTCGGAGACAGAGAGATATCTCTTGATTTCTTCTGAGGTCAGAAGGAGATCCTTGAAGTTCTTGTCTTCGCTTTGCCAGACGTCCATAGCTAAAGACTGAACAATCCGGTAGGCTTCCTCCCGAGAAAGACCTTTTTCCGTGAGCTTGAGCATTACCTGCTGGCTGAAGATCAGTCCTCTTAAAAGCCAGAGATTTTTTTTCATCCGGTCTGGATAGATTACCAGACGCCTGATAACCCCGGTTAGTCTCTTGAGCATAAAGTCTGTAGCTATGGTGGCATCGGGAACAATGACTCGCTCTACCGAGGAGTGGGAGATATCTCGTTCGTGCCAAAGGGCTACATTTTCTAATGCTGGGGTAAGATAGCCGCGAACGAGTCTGGCTAGGCCGCAGAGATTTTCTGAAAGGATGGGATTTCTCTTGTGGGGCATGGCCGAAGAGCCTTTTTGACCTGGACTGAAGTACTCCTCGGCCTCTAGGACCTCGGTTCGTTGGAGATGGCGGATCTCAGTGGCGATCTTCTCCACGCTGGAAGCCAGAAGGGCTAAAGCAGCCAGATATTCGGCATAACGATCTCGCTGGATGACCTGATTAGAGATCGGAGCCGGCTTAAGACCCAGTCTCTGGCAGGCCAGCTCTTCTACTCGGGGGTCAAGATGGGCGTAAGTCCCTACGGCTCCGGAGATTTTCCCATATGAGATGGTCTCTAGAGCCGCCTGAAGGCGTCTGCGATGTCGCCGGAACTCCTCATACCAGATGGCCAGCTTAAGCCCAAAGGTGATGGGTTCAGCATGGATGCCGTGGGTACGACCGATCATAACCGTGTCTTTATGCTCAATGGCCCGTTGCTTGAGGGCCTCAAGAAGATCGTCAACATCGGCCAGGATCATCTCCATGGCTCGCTTCATTCGCAGGGCCATGGCAGTATCTAGAACATCTGAGGAGGTCATTCCCAAATGGATATAGCGGGCCTCTGGACCCACATATTCGGCAACGTTGGTCAAAAAGGCGATGACATCGTGCTTGACCTCGGCCTCTATCTCTTCGATCCTGGTAACATCAAATCGGGCCCTCTCCTTGATGACCTCCAGGGCCTCTTTAGGAATTACCCCCAACTCTGCCCAGGCCTCACAGACAGCCAGTTCCACCTCTAACCAGCTCTTAAATTTGGCCTCTTCTGTCCAGAGATTAGCCATCTCCTTGCGGCTGTAGCGAGGGATCATCTCTTGGCCTCCTTATGAAAAGTTTATCTCCTAAAAGAACAAGGCCTATTCATATCAGAATGAAGTCCTCTTGACCAATCTGGTGATAACAATCTTTTATTTCTTTGGCTAAGGGAATAGACTCCATGGCTTGTCGGCTTACAGATCTGGCCGCCAAGCAGTTGGCCAGGGCTACTGCCTGCTTTGTCTCCAGGCCCTCAAAAAGGGCCGAGAAGAAGACGGCCGAGAATATATCCCCGGCGCCACAGGGATCAACTACAGAGACCCGGGGGGCCGGAAGATGAAGCCATTGGTTCTCCTGCCAAAGTAAGGCCCCGTCTTTGTCTTGGGTGACCACTACTAAAGGACCTTTTTGGGCCAAAGACTTGGCATAGTCAAGTTCACCATCAATGTCTTCTCTGCTCATGACCAGGGCCGAGAAGGAGGAAAACGCCTCCTCAGGGGCCTTCTTTCTGAAGACAAGGCCCTTTTTATCCCAACCCCTTAGCCAACCCTGGATACTTGCCCCCAAGAATTGGCTAGAGAAAATTTTCTCCGCCCCAAGGGGACATTCATCGGCCACTGGTGCAAGGTGAACGATGTCGGCTTGGCGGAAGTCCTGGGGGAGATCCCCTATATTGATAGGGGTAGCCAGAGTTAAGATTTGCTGTTTTCTTCCCTGCGGACTTTCAAGGTTGACGAAGGTTGTGGTTTCCGCAGAGGCCTGAAGAAAGATTTGGACTCCGGGGAAAAGCCTCTCTAAAGGTTCCTCCCGGCTGCAAGTTGTTACTATTTTGAGTTCATAGCCCAGGGCTTGGGCCGTAAGTCCTGCGTAAAGTACCGAGCCACCATAACGGAAGCCCTCAGGGGTTACGTCTCTGGTGAGGGCCCCAATGATAAGATAAGACGGTCTCATTAATCCTTAAGCACCGCCCCTGTGGCCCCGGAGGTCACCATCCGGGCATATCGGGCCAGCCAGCCCCGAAGTTTTTGACGTGGTGGGCGCCATTTTTTAAGACGCCGCTTAAGCTCTTCTTCTGGGATTTTTAGCTCTAGGCGTCGATGGGGAATGTCTATCTCAATGAGGTCTCCCTCTTTGACCAAGGCTATAGGGCCCCCTTCGGCCGCCTCTGGAGAAACATGTCCGATGGCTGCCCCCTGAGTGCCACCTGAGAAGCGGCCGTCAGTGATAAGGGCTACCTTGCTTCCCAAGCCCATACCAATGATGGCCGAGGTCGGGGAAAGCATCTCCCGCATTCCCGGTCCTCCTTTGGGACCTTCGTAACGAATGACGACTACGTCTCCGGCTCTGATCTTGCCTCCCAAAATGGCCTTGTAGGCGGCCTCTTCGGATTCAAAGATCCGGGCCGGGCCCACGTGATGCATCATCTCCGGGACGACGGCACTCTGCTTGACCACCGCACCTTCTGGAGCCAAGTTTCCCCAGAGGATGGCGATACCCCCTTCGGGTGAATAAGGATCTTCCAGGGGCCTGATGACCTCGAAATCCAGGATTCGGGCCCCCTTGATGTTTTCTCCTACAGTTTTGCCAGTTACGGTCTTGACCCGTTTGCGAATAAGGCCGGCCTTGGCCAACTCGGCCATCACTGCCTGGATGCCACCGGCTTCATCCAGAGCGGCGACACTATAAGGGCCGGCAGGGATGAGACGGCAGAGATTGGGTACCTTGCGACTCATCTCATCAAAGAGCTCAAGGGGGAGATTGATCCCAGCCTCCTTGGCTATTGCCGGGACGTGAAGAATCGTGTTGGTCGAGCATCCCAGAGCCATGTCTACGGCGACGGCATTCTCAAAGGCTGCCCGGGTGGCGATCTTTCTGGGGGTGAGCTTTTTTTTCAGTAGCTCTATAATCCTGACTCCGGCTTCTTTGGCCAGTCGGATTCTTTTGGCCATGACCGCCGGAATGGTTCCATTGCCGGGGAGGGCTAGGCCCAGGGCCTCAGAGAGGCAATTCATGGAGTTGGCGGTAAACATCCCGGCACAGGAACCACAGGTAGGACAGGCGCTGTCCTCAATCTCTTCAAGCTCCTCGATGGTCATCTCCTTAGCCTTAACCTTTCCTACCCCTTCAAAGACAGAGATGAGGTTGATATCTCGCCTCTGGTGTCGTCCAGGTAGCATGGGCCCGCCGGAGATGAGGATGGCCGGGATATCCAGGCGTAACATGGCCATAAGCATCCCGGGGACGATTTTGTCACAGTTGGGGACCATTACCAAGCCATCGAAGGGATGGGCCATGGCCATAGTCTCGATCATGTCGGCAATCAGCTCCCGACTAGGCAAAGAATAGCGCATGCCTTCGTGGTTCATGGCCAGACCATCACAGATCCCGATAACCCCAAATTCTACTGGCGTTCCACCGGCCATACGAATTCCAGCCTTGACGGCCTCCACCACCTGACGCAGATGAACGTGGCCAGGGATTATCTCGTTGAAGGAGTTGGCAATCCCGATTAAGGGGCGGGAGATCTCCTCATCCGTATAGCCCATGGCCTTGAGTAGGGAACGATGAGGTGCCCGCTCCAGACCCTTTTTCATTTGGTCACTGCGCATAAGGGGGCCTCCTTCATGCCTAAATGTCTCTTTTAGGGCCAGATTAGGTCCTGGAGAGGGTTACGTCAAGGAATCTAGTCCTTCACTTTTGGAGCTTAAAGAGCATCCTACCGAATATTCTTCCGAGAGAGAAAGAGCCTTAACAATGTTTTTGAAAAGATATTATTGTTCTCTTAACGAAAAGTGGCCCAAGAGTTGCTTCATGGCTCCGACAAAGCTTCCCCAGATAAAGGAGGCCTCAAGGTGAGCAAACTGGCCCGTCTGGCAATCAATGAAGAGGGTTTTATCTTTGATCCGGCTACTGGAAACAGCTTTACCACCAATCGAGTAGGGCTGTGGATTATTCAACAGCTTAAAGAAGGAAAAACTACAGAGCAAATTTTGCAGTCTCTCGTCGACAAATTTGTCGTCGATCCCGAGGTGGCCCAGAGGGATCTGATGGATTTTCTGGCCCAGTTACGGGTCTATCGTCTTATTTAAGGGGACAGAGGCATGGAAGAGCTTTTTGTAGCTGTTTCCGGGATAAATGCTGTGGACAATCCCGGTCCGGGAATCGGAGTAGTCAGAAGCCTCAAAGAGGACCAAAGTCTTGCCATCAAGGCCATAGGCTTGGCTTATGATGCCATGGAGCCAGGAATCTACCTTGATTGGCTTGTGGATCGGTCCTTTATCATGCCTTATCCCTCAACAGAGGAAGCTGACTATCTCTCCCGGCTCTTTTACATTAAGGAGGCCTTTGGGCTTGATGTAGTTATTCCCACTCTTGATGCTGAACTTCCTCTCTACATCAAAGGAGAAGGGGAGCTTTCAGCCCGAGGCATAAGGACTTATCTGCCTAACTGGGAGCAGTTTGAACTTCGCTCTAAAGAGCACCTTCCAGAGGTTGCTGAGCGCATCGCTCTGGCCATTCCTCCCACAGAGGCCATCACCTCGGCTCCGGAACTTTTCCGGGCCCTTGATCGTTTAGGATTTCCGGCCATGATCAAGGGTCTCTTCTACAAGGCCTATCGGGTTCATAGCTATCAGGAGGCCGAATCCAGTTTTCATAAGATTGTCAGTGAGTGGGGCTATCCGGTCCTGGTCCAAAAGGTTGTTCAGGGTGAAGAGATCAACGTCATAGGAGTGGGCGATGGAGAGGGTGGATCTTTGGGTCTTATGGCCATTAAGAAACTTTGGATTACTGCTCTGGGCAAGATCTGGACTGGGGTAACCATCCAAAATGAGGCCATCTTGGCGGCGGCCCAGCGCTTTTTAGAAAGATATGGCTGGCGTGGGGCCTTTGAGCTGGAGTGCATTGCCTCCGAGGACCGGATCTATCTAATCGAGATCAATCCCCGGTTTCCGGCCTGGGTTTATTTTGCCACTGGGGCCGGCCTCAACCTTCCGGCCCGGCTTTTAAAAGCTGCTGTTGGTCTTCCTGTGGAGAGAGACTCATCTTATGAGCCTGGTCGACTCTACATTCGCTACACCTATGATCTGGTAACCAATATGGAGATCTTTCAAAGGATTATCACTCGGGGAGAAAGCTAGTTCTCTTGATCAAGGAGGAAAGCAGTGAAAGAACCCTACGAAAAACCAGTCATCAAGAAGATTCAGGTCGGCCTGATGAATAAATTTGGAGCCTCTTATGGCCGCCATATCCGTTCAGAGATAGACGGAGTGCCAGTGGCTGATCTGGTGGCCCGTTTTGGCTCCCCGCTCTTTGTCTTTTCTGAACGGAGGTTACGGGAGAAATATCGAGCCATCTATCAGGCATTTGCTACCAGATACCCCAATATCCACTTTAGCTGGTCTTATAAGACCAACTATCTTGATGCTATCTGCGCTATCCTTCATCAGGAGGGAGAATCAGCTGAGGTGGTCTCAGAACTCGAGTACCAAAAGGCCCGGCGCCTTGGAGTCCCGGGTTCAGAGATCATCTTCAACGGTCCCTACAAGCCTCTTTCGGCCTTAAAAGTCGCTGTTCAAGAAGGAGCAATCATTAATATTGATCACTTCGACGAGATCTACGATCTCGAAGAGGTGGCCAAGGAGCTGGGCCGGGAGATCAAGGTTGGCATCAGGCTCAATATGGATACGGGCATAAGCCCCCAATGGACCCGCTTTGGCTTTAATCTGGACACCGGTCAGGCCCTTGATGCGGTAAAGAGGCTGGTTAGTGGAGGAAAGCTCATCTTAAACGGTCTTCACTGCCACCTGGGCACCTTCATCCTTGAGCCCCGGGCCTACAGTCGGGCCGTGGCCAAGATGGTGGATTTTGCCTATCAGGTGGAGGACGAGTTTGGACTCAAGGTTGATTATCTAGATATCGGTGGAGGTCTTCCCTCCTTAAATCGCCTCAAAGGTATCTATCTTTCTCCGGATGTGGCCGTGCCGCCGCTAGAGGATTTTGCAGAGGCCATCTGTGATACCCTTCTTTCAAAGCTTCGTCCTAATGACTTCCCTACCCTGATTCTTGAAACTGGCCGGGCCATTGTCGATGAGGCTGGATTCCTTATCACCACCGTTCATGCCAGTAAAAGGCTACCAGATGGCACCCGGGGCTACGTGGTTGATGCCGGAGTCAATGTTCTCTTTACGGCCTTTTGGTACAATTTCCGCATTGAACTTGAAGAAGACGTTCCCGGTCCGCTTGAACCTTGCATTCTCTATGGCCCCCTATGCATGAATATAGACGTGGTGGCCGATCAAGCCCTTCTTCCACCACTTCCTCGAGGGGCAAGGTTGGTCATCTCCCCGGTGGGGGCCTACAACGTTACTCAGTGGATGCAGTTCATCAGACCTCGACCGGCCGTGGTTCTGATCGGCGAGAAGGGCTCCTTTGAACTTATCCGAGAGGCAGAGTCTCTCGAGGATATCCTCCGGCCTGAAAGGCTGCCAGACCGCCTGAGACTCTCCAGATAACAGATGACCGACCTGAACCGCCTTTTGACCAAAGCCAGATTTTATCTCCGTACCGTTGCCAATAGCTATACGGAGATCTTTTTCTTTGAGAATCCCCTTCTGGGATCTCTTCTCTTGGCAGCCACTTTTATCAATCCTAACGTGGGGCTTGCAGGTCTTCTCTGTGTGCTTTCGGCCTATGAGTTGGCCCGTTTCCTGGGCCTTAAAGAGATATTTCAGGGCTCGGGTTACTATACGTATAATCCCCTGCTGGTAGGCCTTTCCATAGGTTTTCTATTCAAGCTTACTCCTCTGACCATTTTTTTTGTCATCACTGCCGGGCTGATGACCTTTATTGTCACCTATTCCCTGGCCCATGTTTTTTATTATTTTTTCCGTCTTCCGGTAATAAATGTCCCCTTTGTCCTGGTGAGCACCACCATTTATTTGGCTGCCTATCGATATTCCAACCTTTTGGTAAATGACTTCTATCTCCGACATCCGGTCTTTGAGTCCTTGGAACTTCACTTTCCCTTGTGGTTGGCTGGTCCCTTTAAGGCCTTGGGGGCCCTACTCTTCAGCCCGCATATCCTGGGAGGGATTATCTTTTTAGTGGTCATTTTTCTGGCTTCCCGGATCCTTTTCTTCCTGGCTCTTTCTGGCTATGCCCTAGGTGTGAGTATTCTGGGGCTTATGAAAGGGTCCTTTTATCAGGCCCTTACCGACTTAAGCACCTTTAATTTCAGCCTTATTGCCATGGCCATCGGAGGGGTTTTTCTTATTCCTGGCCCGAGGAGTTATCTTCTGGCAGGGGTGGCCGTGGCCGTCTCCCCCTTTCTCCTTGAGGCCTCTGGATTCTTCTGGGCCCACTATGGCATCCCGGCCTTCACCCTTCCCTTCAATGTCGTTACCCTTTCTTTTCTTTATGCCCTGGGTCTGGCGGGTTATCCTTACCTTACAGCCTACTACCGGGGGAGTCCAGAAAGGACTCTTGATCATTACTTGTCCTATTTGATCCGCTTTCCCGGAACCCTACGGACTTTGACCCTTCCGTTCTCCGGGGTCTGGACGGTCTGGCAGGGCTTTGATGGCCCTTGGACCCACCAGGGTATCTGGCGTTACGCTTTAGATTTTGTGATCATGGACAAAGACGGTCAAACCTTTTCCGGAGAGGGACAACGTCTTGAGGACTACTACTGCTTTGGCAAGCCGGTACTTTCTCCTGTTCGAGGCCGGGTGGTAAAGCTTCAGAACTCAGTTTCCGACAATCCCCCGGGGACAATTAACGAGGTCGAGAACTGGGGGAACTACGTCCTCATTCACGATGAACGGGGCTTTTATGTCCTCTTGGCCCATTTCAAAGAGGGATCGATCAGGGTCTCTGAAGGTCAATGGGTGGAAAGAGGGCATTTTCTAGGGCTCTGTGGTAACTCGGGCTACTCTCCTCAGCCCCACCTTCACGTCCAGGTTCAGCTCTCCCCAGAACTTGGATCTCCGACCACCCCTTTTAGCCTCCTTCACTACGCGGTCCTTAAAGAAGAAGGCCTCCTGTTTCGAGCCAACCAAATTCCCCATCAGGGTGAAACTATCCAGGCCCTTTATCCTGATAAGGCCTTAGAGGCCCGCTTTTCTTTTGTGCTTGACGAAGAGATCTCCTATGAGGTCATCATAGATGATAAAAAACAGGAGACCATGGTTCTCAAGGTGTCTATGGCCTCGGATGGGGCATACTATTTTCACTCTGGGGCTGATCGGCTTTACTTCAGCAAGGATCAAGGAACTTTCTATCTTCTCCGGCACGACGGGGGGTCCTTGGCCTTAAAGGCCCTATTTTTGGCCCTTCCCCGTCTGCCCCTTGTCTACCAAAAGCAGATGGTCTGGGAGGACTATGTTCCTCTTGAGACCTTTTATGGTCGGATTAAAAGGGCTATCCTCACCTTTGTGGCCTCATTTCGGCAGGATTTGGTCCGAGTCCGGGGCTGTTATCGCTTTGTCTCTCCAGATGAGATTACCGGCGAGATCCAGGCCGGGGCAGAAAGGGAGCGGGTCAAGACCTTTGTTCGCCTCGATTCCTTTAAAGGCCTCCGTCTGGTGAGTCTGGAGAAAAATGGTCAAAAAATCACTTTAAGGAGGGTTCCATGAAAAAGGTATGGGTTTGGGTTTTTTGGGTGGCTGTTTTATGTTGGGCTTCTCCGGTTTTGGCCGGAGATCTTTGCACCTACGGGAGCCTTTACGGGTCTTACATCAACTTTGGAGGATCAGATGTCAAGGATGACGGCTGGGCGGTAAGTGCCTATCTTAACGTTGGAGACTGTCAGGCCAACAGTGTGGAACTTGGTCTGACCCAGACTAGGATTAATTACGATACCTTACCCGATCTGGATCAGACAGATTTTACCGTTACCTACACTAATACTAATCAATTACTTAAAAATCACTCTATTCGTCTAGGCTTTCACTACATTAGCAGTGATGACGATCTTACTGATCAAGGTAAGATCTACTTTGCTAAGGTCACCTATTTTCGTCCCAACGAGTGGAATGCCGGAATAGAAATTGACTATTCAGACTATAGCGACAGTGATGTAGACCTTGACGTCTTTCAGCTTCGGCCTCATTATGGCTTTTTCTTCTCGGCTTTTGGGCGCCGCCTCTACTCCGAAACCAGATTCTACTATATCCACAAAGATAAAAACGTTGGGGTCTCTATGGACAACTACTACTCCCTTGAGCAGGTTTTTACCTACACCGTGGGAAATCTGGACTATAAGCTGGCAGGCTGGGTTGGGCAGCAGATCTTCGCTGTCAAAAACGAGGGCTTTGTCATCTATAATCTTGCTGATCGTTATCTTGGAGGCCTGGAGGCTGAAGTGGGCTATCGTCTGGAGAACAATCTCCGGCTGGCTCTTAACCTCAATCAACAGTGGCTGGAGCATGTAGGCTATGGAGATAAGGCCTCCCAGACCATCGTCACTATAAATCTTGGTGGAAGCTTCTAGATGCTT
>NZ_JBPMLP010000029.1:0-23974 GCF_054026695.1 Thermosulfuriphilus sp. | reverse complement strand
GAGACCTGATGAGACTTACGTCTACACCCTCATCAGTAGTGTGCCCTTGTTTGAAGAAGGGGAGTTTAAAGGCAGTTTTGCCTTAGTAGCTGACATTACTGAGAAGAAGAAGATGGAAGATCGGTTGCTACACACCCAAAAGCTTGAGGCCCTGGGGACCCTTGCCGGGGGTATTGCCCACGATTTTAATAACATCCTTACTGGCATTATGGGTTATCTGACCCTTTTGCGCCAGAAGATAAAAGATCCTGAACCACTTAAGTTTATCGATATAATCGAACGTTCCAGTCTGAGGGCCGCAGACCTGGTCAGACAGATCCTGACCTTTAGCCGGGATCTTAAACCTACCGGTGAGGGGCCGGTCAACTTGAACGACATTGTTCGGGAAACAGAGGCCCTGCTTAAGGGGACTATGGAAAAGTCTATTGTTCTGGAGATGAGCCTCGCCGAAGCCCTTCCCGCCATTAAGGCCGATCCCACCCAGATACAACAGGCCCTTTTGAACCTCTGTGTAAATGCCCGAGATGCCATGGATGGAAAAGGACGGCTGAAGATTTCTACCTCTACCATCATGCTCGGAGACGAAGATGGTCCCTTCTCCGAGTTGATGGCCGCTCCTGGGCTTTATGTGATGCTTAGTGTTTCCGATACCGGGTGTGGCATTCCGGAAGATATCCTTCCCCGGATATTTGATCCTTTCTTTACCACCAAAGGCCTTGGTAAGGGGACGGGCCTGGGGCTAGCCATGGTTTACGGGATTGTTCGAGGAGCGGGGGGCTACATTCACGTCGAGTCTATCGTCGGTCGAGGAACCACCTTTTATCTGTTTTTCCCGGCTGCCGAGGTCGAGCAAAGAGCCGCTGAACCAAACTTTGTTCGAGGTAATCTTTCTGGTCAGGAAGGAATTCTGGTGGTAGATGACGAAGAACTGATTCGTCACTTGGCCCATGAAATCCTTTCCCGTTATGGCTACAGGGTCTTTTTGGCCAAAGATGGCTATGAGGCTCTAAATCTCTATCAGGCCTTCAAGCAAGAGATAGATCTCGTTATTCTCGATCTGATCATGCCAGAGATGGGGGGAGAGGAGACTTGGGAGCGTCTTCGGAAGATTGATCCTGGAGTGAAGGTTGTCTTTATTACCGGCTATAATCGTACTGATGAATCTAGCCTTGGAGCCCCGATAATTTACAAACCGTTCAATGTTGAGGAATTTCTCCAGCTTATCAGGGCCCGCCTAGAAGAACCGGTCAAAGATTTGGTTGACACGGCCTCTGCTTGAAAGCCTGAGGGGCTCATATTATTCTTTTCCTAATGATTGTCTTTGATCTTTCCTGTGAGAATGATCACACCTTTGAAGGCTGGTTTGCGGATCGGGCCTCGTATGAAGAACAGATGGCTAAGGGGCTTGTTAACTGTCCTATCTGTGGAAGCCACAAGGTGCGGAAGGTTTTCTCTAGGGTGGCCATAAAAAAGAACAGATCTGAAGATCAACCCCAAAACTCTCAGGCCCTTTTTATTAACCTTCTTATTAAAGTCAGTCGTTATGTAGAGGAAAACTTTGAGGATGTTGGGTCACGTTTTGCTGAAGAGGCCCTTAAGATTCATTACGGAGTAGAAGAGCCGAGGAATATCCGCGGGGTGGCCACAGAAGAGGAAGAAAAGGTCCTTAAACAGGAAGGGGTTGAGTTTCTCAAAGTCCCGATTCTCAAGAAGACGGATCACTGATGGACAAGCCAACGGTGAACAGAGGGGTCCGGGTGGTTATCTCCTATAGGGTATGGGCCTCGGGTAAGGTGGTTGATGCCTCCTCCCAGCCGGTAACTTTTATCTGTGGACAAGGTAAGTTTATGCCCTATGTTGAGGAGGCCCTTATTGGGGCCAAGGTTGGCGAACGGCGGCGGATAACCGTCCCTCCGGAACATCACTACGGCCGTTACGATCCATCAAAACTGATAGCAGTCTCTCGGGAACGTCTTCCTGGTGGGGTAGCCCCTGGAGAGGTGGTCCGTCTGGCGGATGAATACTGGGTAATCCGGCCAGCCCTGGTCCGTCAGCTGGCAGATAATTACGCTGTTGTTGATTTTAATCATCCTTTGGCCGGCAAAGATCTCCAGTTTGAAGTTGAGATCCTTGAAGTCAGCTATGATGAAGCCCCGGCCCCTTCTGAACCGGTATCGGGTTCCTCATAAGGCTCACGGTGGCCACATTCCTTGTTGAGGCACTTAAGATAAAGGCCTTCTCTTTTTGATCTTTTGATAACCATAAGAGGAGCTTGGCAGGAAGGGCAGCTTTTGGCCACTGGTTCATCCCAGAGGGCATAACGACAGTCTGGATAACGACTACAAGAGTAGAAGATTTTCCCCCGTCGGGTCCTTCTTTTGACTAGCTCTCCGGTACAACCGGGCTCTGGACAGGGGACACCAGTAGAGATGGGCCGGACGTTTTTGCATTCCGGATAGCCGGAACAGGCCAGGAATTCTCCAAAACGGCTTCGTTTGATCACCATGGGGCGTCCGCATTTCTCGCATACTCCGACCTCCTTTTCTTCTGGCTCAATGATCTTGATCTGTCCGCGGTCGTCCCTGGTGAAGTCTCGGCTGGTCTGACATTCTGGATAGCGACTGCAGACGAGAAATTCTCCAGCCCGGCCTATTCTGATCACCATAGGCGAGCCACAGGAGGGACAGTTGACATCGGTGGCAAGGCCTTTCTTTTTGATGGAGGCCATTTTTTTCTGGGCTGTTTCTAATTCTTTAGCAAAGGTCTCATAGAATTTCTTAAGGACCTCAAGACGGCTGGCCTCGCCTTCTTCAATCCTGTCGAGGGCCTCTTCCATGCGGGCAGTAAACTCCACGTTGATGATGTCCGGAAAATGAGAGACTAGAAGTTCGTTGACCAGAAGACCTAACTCCGTGGGCCGGAGCTGACTCTTTTCCTGTCGAACATAATTCCTTTCTTTGATGGTGGAGATAATCGTTGCGTAGGTGCTTGGCCGTCCGATACCTTTTTCTTCCAGGGCCTTAATAAGGCTGGCCTCTGTGTATCGAGGAGGAGGTTGGGTAAAGTGCTGTTTAGGGATGAGCTCAAGAAGCTCCAATTTCTCTGCCTCTTTGACTGGCGGTAGTTGATGGACCTCCTCTTCGGAATCCTTGGCCTCTACATAAAGACTCATGAAGCCTGGGAAGATGATCACTGTTCCCGTGGCCCTAAGGCCATATTCGCCGGCCTTAATCTCGATGGTGGTCTGCTCGAGTTGGGCCGGGGCCATCTGGGAGGCGACAAAACGCTTCCAGATGAGTTCATAAAGGGCTAGTTCTTCCTTAGAAAGATAAGGGGCTACCTGCTCGGGAGTCCTGTAGACTGAGGTCGGTCTTATGGCTTCGTGGGCCTCTTGGGCTCCTGCCCGGCTTTTGTAGGTGTGGGGCTGATCCGGGAGGTAGTTTCCCCCAAAGGTCTCCTTGATGAAGCTCCTGACCTCAGCAATGGCCTCTGGTGCGGTTCTGGTGGAGTCCGTTCGCATATAGGTGATCAGGCCTACTGGCCCTTGGGGCCCGAGGTCGATCCCCTCATAGAGACGTTGGGCAATGACCATGGTCTTTCGGGCTGGAAATCGTAGTTTTCGGTAGGCCTCCTGCTGAAGAGTGCTAGTGATAAAAGGTGGGGCTGGTTTGCGACGTCGCTGCTTCCGCTTAACTTCTGAAACGACAAACTCTTTGTCCTCAAGATCTCCAACGATGGCCAAGGCCTCTGATTCGTTTTTGATCTTAAGTTTTTCTTCCCCCCGGCTGATGGCCTTGGCCATAAAGGCTTGCCCTGCTTGTCCGGAGAGACGGGCTGATACCGTCCAGTACTCCTCGGGGACAAAGGCCTGGATCTCCCGTTCCCGTTCACAGATGATTCTCAGGGCTACAGACTGGACTCTTCCGGCAGAAAGACCCCGTTTGACCTTTTCCCAAAGGAGGGGGGAGATCTGGTAGCCGACCAGACGATCCAGGATCCTTCGGGCCTGTTGGGATTCGTAGCGGGAGCGATTGAGCTCTACCGGATTGTCTAGGGCCTCTTTTATCCCTCGTTCTGTAAGTTCATAAAGGAGGATACGATGGAAGCGGCGTTTTTTGTGGCGGAGCTCCTCGGCAATATGCCAAGCGATAGCCTCTCCTTCTCGGTCTGGATCAGGGCCCAAATAGATATCTTCTATCCCCTTGGCGGCCCGGCGAAGTTCTTCGATGATCTTCTTTTTGCCGCGAATGATTTCATATTGAGGAGTAAATCCATTGTCTATGTCAACCCCTAGCCTGCTCTTGGGCAGATCCTTAATATGGCCCACAGAGGCCCGCACATCATAGTCTTTACCTAAGACCTTTTTCAGAGTCTTGACTTTGGTGGGAGATTCGACAATAACTAATCCCTTTTTCATTGTTATTTCCCGTCTGATTCCCTCTGAGTTCCAACAACTGCCTGGGGCCTTCTCTGGTACTGCTGTCCGGGAAGAGCCTCTACCAGGCCGGCAAGCTCAAGTTCTAAGAGGATGCCAGCGATTTCAGAAATATCAAGTCTAATCTTGTGGGCGAGCTCCTCCAGGTGCATAGGATAGGGCTCAAGGGCCTCAAAGACCAATTCGGCCTGAGGGCTGAGAGCAAGGTCCTTTGCTGGAGGAGGCTTAAAGGAGGTCTCAATTCTCAGAGCAAAGAGGATGTCTTCTACGGATTCTATTAAGGTAGCTCCTTCTTTTAAGAGTCGATGGGTCCCCTGGCTTTTAAAGGAATAAATACTTCCGGGAACAGCCATTACCTCTCTTCCCTGATCAGCGGCCAAGCGGGCCGTGATCAAAGAGCCGCTTTTGGGGCCGGCCTCAACGACGACAACTCCCAGGCTAAGGCCGCTGATAAGTCTGTTGCGGATGGGGAAGTTCTCCCTTCTGGGACCGGTGCCCAGCGGAAATTCGCTAATGATGGCCCCTTGAGAGCTTATTTCCTCTAAAAGGCCTCGGTTACGCCAAGGATAGGGCACATCGAGGCCGGTTCCCAGGACGGCCCAGGTCGTTCCCCCAGCCTTAAGGGCACCTTTGTGGGCAGCAGCATCAATGCCTAGGGCTGCTCCGCTGACGATAACCAAACCTTCCCGGGCCAGGCCTTGGGCCAGCTCTTCGGCCACCTGGAGACCATAAGAACTCGGGTTTCGGGAACCGACGATAGCTATTGCCGCCCTGGGTTCAAATACTCCCTTAAGATAAAGCACTGGTGGGGCGTCATTTATGTTAAGGAGGGTTTGAGGATAAAGGGGACTTTTAAAGGTGATCAAATCTATGGATTTTTGTTCTAAGGACTTGAGTTCTTTTTCGGCCCGCGCCCAGGTCTTTTTCTGGACAATAGCTGAGGCCACCTTCGGGGATACTCCAACGGAACGAAGTTCTTTTTCGTCCTGACTCCAGATATTCTCCGGGGAATCAAACCTTTCCAGCAAGCGTTTGAAACCCACTGGTCCCAGGCCAGGAATCAGCCAAAGGGCCAACCAGAAAAAAAGCTCCATGTCAGTGGAAACGGAAGATTGCCTGATTCCCTTTAAGCTCTACAGATCCCAGTTCACTGAATAGGTCTCGGGCCAGGGCCAAATTAAGAGCCTCTATCCGCCCTTCTTTGATGATCTCCTTAAATGGGAGGATAGGAGGAAGAGAAAGTCCCAGATAGGAGATGGCTAGGGATGGCTCGGGTCTGGTCTCAAAGGTGACGATCTTGGTTTCATCCTTTGAGAGGCCATGTTCAATGATCCAATTGAGGACAAGATCAACGGCTCCTCTTAAAATAGGATAGACTGTTTTGACCATGACCCCTGAAGGATGGAGGCGGAGGTCCTTTTTGACTTCATGTTTAAAAAAAAGATTGGCCTCCCAAAAGGTGATTTCCTCACGAACAAAATCATTTAATTCGATGAAGGTTCGGTCCAGATTAGTCTTTAAGGAGAAGGCAGAAAGGAGCTGGTTTATCCGTTCTATCTGATCGACCACATTGGCTAGCCTTTCCTGTTCGCCTTCTAGGATTTTCTTGAGCTTTTCGGTCGATTGAGGATCCAGACTGGTCTGAGAGAGAAGTCTTTGGAGGAGTTGGTTTTTCTGTTGGCGCAAAAGCCCTAAAAACTCAAGCTGCATACCGAGGATTTGTAGGGGGCCAGAGAGGTTGTGGATAAAACCTTGGATCAACTGGCCCATTAAGGCCGGCCGAAGGTTTTCGGTTAAAACCTTACACCAAATCTCCTCTGGTTCTCTACTCATGGCCGTTCTCCTTGGAGATTACCCTGATTAAGGCCTCTACTGCTCGACCATCAAACTGGGTCCACTTGTTGCGTTCAAGCTCTTCTAAGGCTTCCTTATAGCTCATAGCCTGTCGATAAGGACGAGTGGAAGTGAGGGCATCAAAGGCGTCAGCTACGGCCAAGATCCTGGAAAGAAGGGGGATTTCTTCTTCCTTAAGACCATCAGGATAGCCCTTACCATCCCAGCGTTCGTGATGGTGTCGGATAATAGCCTTTTCTTCTGGAAGGAGTCCCAGATGGCTGACAATCTCTTCTCCGATTACCGGATGTTTTTTGATGATTTCGTATTCTTCTTTGGTTAAGCGCCCTGGCTTCATAAGGATGTGATCCCTTATACCAATTTTGCCAATGTCATGCAGCTGGGCGGCAAAACGGAGAGAATCGATCTGGGCTTCTTCAAGTTTTAACTCCTTGGCAATTTTGACCGCCCAATCCGTCACCCGCTGAGAGTGTTCCTTAGTGTAAGGATCCTTAGCCTCTAGAGTGGTTACTAAGGCCTTTAAGGTTGAGTGAAGGTTAAGGAGTATACTTTCGTAAAGGATCAGGTTTTCGACATTTAAGGAGGCCCTTTCTACGAGAAGGTGGAGAGTAAATAGATCTTCTTCGCTGAAACTCTTGCCTTCTGCTCCGCGGGCCGCAGCCAAGATTCCCAATGGTTCTTCCCTGATAGCGAAGGGGACGGCGATCAATGAACCCTTGAAGCTGTTGAGTTTTTTTCGGGAGTCCTGGACATACATGACCGGAAGTCCCTCTTTGAAGACCCTAACCAGCCCAGAGTCTGACGTAAGAGAGAGGATCCGATATTGAGCAAGTAGTTCTTGGTCGCCGACTTCGGCCATACTCACCAGTTTTTTTTCATCGGTGTCTGCTATCCAGAAGATGGCCGTATCGGCCTCTGTCAGTCTATGGGCCAGACTGGTCACCTTTTGATAGAGTTCAAGGGTACTTTTGACCCGACTCAGGGTCTCGCTAATGCTAAATAAAATGCTCTGTTCGCGTATCTTTTTTTTCAGTCGGTCGTTGAGTTCTCGAAGGACGGCCTGTTCAGCAGTAAGATTAAGATTTTCGACGATGAGTTTACGCTCTCTAGTGAGCCGCTCCAGGGCTAGTTGAAGATCTGCAAGCTTGAAGGGCTTAGGCAAAAAGTCTGAGGCTCCGGAACGAATGGCTTCGACCAAACATTCAAACGATGGATAACCAGTCATCAGGATGATGACCAGATGACGGTTGATCTTTTTGAGGCGTCTAAGAAGCTCAAGTCCATCCATGCCCGGCATGTAAATATCTAAAATAACCCCGTCTATCTCTTGGGTCTGAACGATTTCAAGGGCCTTGAAGGCGTTAGCGGCCTCGAAGGTCTCAATGTTTTCGAACCGGGCCAGATATTCCTTAATTAGATCCCGAATATGGGACTCGTCATCCACAATGAGGATCCGAAGGCGCCCCTTTTCTAGACTCTTTGGGTAGGTATCTGTCGCTATCAACCTAGTTGCTCCAAGAGGTGTTTTTTGAGGGTCTGGAATTCTTTTTCGTCAAGAAAGCCTTCCTGCTTTAGCCTGATGAGACGTTCCAGCTCCTCAAGAAACTTGGACCTCTTGGATTCATAGACCTCAAGGGGAGGCGTTCCATAAAGGATAGGATAGGCCTCCTTGGGGAGGGATTCCTGGGGGGTCTCTTGGAGGCATTCCTTAAGTTTTTGGAGAAGTAGGCGGTTTTCTCTCTCTAAAGTGACCTTCTCGCAGGCATTCTTAACACTAATCTTAATTTCATCCAGACGGAAGGGTTTCTTGATGTAGTCATAGGCCCCTTGTTTGAGGGCCTCGATTGCTGTCTCCAGGGAGGCAAATCCCGTCACCACAATAACTACCAGATCAGGATAGAGCTTTCGCCCCTCCTTCATAACCGTAACTCCATCCGCTCCGGGCATCTTGAGATCAGTGATCAGGATATCGTAAGGTCTTTGACGAAGGGCCTCGATGGCCTGGTGACCATCGGTGACCAGATCAAGCTCCCGGTCTTCTTCTTCGAGCACCTCGACTAAAAGTTCTCCAATGGAGCGCTCGTCTTCAGCGACCAGAATACGAATTTTCTGATCTGTGGCTTCTTTATCCATTCTAAGGAACTAAACCTTATAAATTAAAGAAAAATTATAATTAGCATTAGCATCAAACCAATAGCACCTTTCCCTCTATTCCACAAGATACCACAAGATACAAAAAATCCTGACAAAGAAGCACGGGGAAGGAGGCTTGGGGCGAGGAGTGAAGAAGACTCCGGTGGATCAGGCCTTCTTCTCAAAAAGGAGGCCGGTCAGTTCGTGAAGCTTTTCCTGGATTTTAAGAAGTTCCTCTGGAGGAATCTGCCTTATCACCTGACCGGTTTTGGGATCTACCACCTTGACCACGATCTGATCGGTCTCTTGATGGACACTGAATTCGATCTTGAAATCAAGGTGGCGGAGATATTCTTCAATACTTTCTGCCAGACGCTCCAACTGTGTTTTATCCAGCCCGCTGACCGGGCCCTCCCCCTCGCTGGCCCGGTTCCTTTCCTCTCCTTTGGCCAGCGGGTTTGGGCTACGCCGTTCGACCTTTGTCCCCTCTGTCTTGGGTACTGGGCGAACTGGCGGCTCTTTGACGGAGATCTCGCGGACCTCCTGGACCTGAACAACCGGAATAATCTTGGCGCCCACACTACTGATATCCATGGTCAGGCCTCCTTCCTTGGATAACCTCTAATCATCTTATCGGTTGCTAATTTTGCCCTCTTTAAAAGAAGGCCTTTGGCAAATTCAAGTTCCTCTTCTTTAGTCTTGACTAGACCATCTATCTTGGCCTCTTTCAGGATCTCTAGGATCTCCCGATAGATAGGTCCTTCGGGAAGACCCAAGGCTTTAAGATCACGGCCGCTTATCTCCAGACGTACCTTTCTCAGCTCACGCAAAAAAAGGGCAATAGCTTGTTTGACTGCGGGATTTTGGGCCTTGGCCAAGCCATAGAGCAGCATCTCTGGGAGTAGGCCTTCAAGGTATCGATATATCTGGCTCCGCGAGATAAGAGAAACCCTCTCAAGGTCTTTGAGGGCCTTGAGGAGCCGGTTTCTTTCTTCGGTAAATCGTCTCATCTTCCGTTCCGGAATCTCTAACCTCTTTAAGGCCTGGGCAAATTGTTTCTGGTCAAGAGGATCAAGGAGGCCTAATAGATAGACCAGCCAAGCTTGAGGGGCCTCCTCGGCAAACTGAAGCCTGTACCAGGAAAGACTGGCTTCGATTTCCTTAATGAGTTCTTCGCCTTTTTCGGTGAGATTTAGATTTTGGTGAATAAAAGGGAGCAGTTCCAGCTCGGCCATCTGTTTTATAGCTGGCAGGGGGTCGCGTTCAGAAAGAATATGGCGCAATTCGTTTAGGAGTCTCCGGCCCGAGAGGCGGTCGATGAGATGGAGCCTGACAGCCCCTCTTAGGAGGTCTAAGGTGTGGCGGCCAATACGAAAGCCATAGCGGGTTGCAAAACGGATGGCCCGGAAGATCCGAGTGGGATCTTCGATAAAGGAAAGGCTATGAAGGACTTGGATGACCCCATCCTTAAGGTCCCTTAGTCCTCCAAAGAAGTCCACCAGCTGTCCGAACCCATTGGGGTTTAGCTTGATAGCTAGGGTGTTGATAGTGAAGTCCCGCCGGAAAAGATCAAGCTTGAGGGATGAGAGCTCTACGGTGGGAAGGGCCGCCGGGTAGGCGTAATATTCCCAGCGGGCTGTGGCTACGTCTATCTTAAAGCCAGAGGGTAGGGTGATCACAGCTGTTTTGAATTTTTCATGAATCGATACCCGTCCGGAGAGACGTCCAGCAAGCCTTTTAGCAAAAATGGTCCCATCGCCTTCAATTACTATATCAACATCTAAATTCTTCTCTCCAAGGAGGAGATCACGAACAAAACCACCGACCACATAGGCATTGTATCCTAAATCCTCAGCCACTTCGCCGGCCATCTTCAAGAGGCTGATCAGCCACCCTGGGAGCCCTTTTTCTAAAGCTTTGCGAAGATCGCGTTCCCGGCGTCGCTCTGGAAGGAGTTTTTCCGGGCGTCTCTCCTTTTCTTGGGCCAGATAATTGAGGAGGTCAGTACGGGTGACGACCCCGATTAAGTAGCCGTCTTTTAGTACGGGAGCCAAACGCTGCCGCTGACTGACGATGATTTCCATTATTCGGGAAAGGGGATCTTCGGGGGAAAGGACCTCAAACTCTTTGGTCATAAAGTCTGAGACTAGGCTTTCTTCAAAATGATGATAAAGAGCCTTCTCAACCACCTCCCGGCTGATAAGGCCATAGACTTGGCCTTCCTTGAGGACAGGAAAAACCGCGGCTCCGGTTTCAGTAAAACGCCGATGGGCCTCTTCGATGGTCGTTGAGGCCTCTATGGTGATGGCCGGAGCACTCATAAGATCTTTGGCCCTTACCGGGGGACGGATAACCTCGCTTAGGCGATTGACGATGGCCTCTTCTACTTCAAGGATTGTCATTCCTTTGACACTGGCGGCAGCGGCCTGAGGATGCCCGCCACCCCCTAAAGGGGTCAAGATCTCGGCCACATTGACCTGATCCAGACGACTCCGGCCGACTACATAAATTCGGCCGTTCATCTGAGCCAGGGCAAAAACGACAGGTATGTCCTCGATGTCCATAAATTTTTGGGCCACAACAGCAAATTCATCAATATAGCGGGAACTTTTGGCCTTGGCCAAGACGATCTCTATTCCCTGGATGTTGAACCGAACGGCAGAATCCAGAAGCTGATTGAGGAGGTCGACCTGTTCGGCCGAAAGATCCTGGCGGACAACCTGACCTACGGTGTTAAGATCAGCCCCTTGTTCAAGGAGCCAAGCGGCTGCCATAAGGTCAGCCGGGGTGGTCGAAGGATAGGTAAAAGAGCCTGTGTCTTCGTATATTCCCAGGGCGATAATGGTTGCCTCGTCTTTGCTAAGACGGATACCTCGATCTCGGATAATCTCCACTAAAACGGCAGTTGCCGAGCCATAGGGCCTGATGACCCGTCGGTGGGCCGGGATCCCTCCCCCGGCAGGCTCTGGATGGTGGTCATAGAGGTGGATCTCGATATCTTTTCGTTTAAGAAGGCTAGCAAAAGGTCCCAAGCGTTCAGGATCATTGACGTCGACTATTACCAAGCAACCCACCTGATCCAGGTTAATCTCTCTGGCTGGTCGGACCTCGACCAGATAAGAGGCCGCCTCCAGAACAAAATGCCTAAGGCCCTTTTCCGTGGCCCCAGGGAAGGCCAGTACAGCCTCTTTGTAGAGGATTTTGGCCGCCACCATCGCCGAGAGGGCGTCGAAATCTGCATTTATATGACTGGTGATCAGAGTAATCTTTTTAGCCACGGGGATGTGCCTGTCTGAAGACTTTAAGGAGATGAGCCCTGTCAAGGTGGGTATAGATTTGGGTTGTAGTTAGGCTGGCATGGCCAAGCATCATCTGGACGGCCCTGAGATCGGCCCCTCCGAGGAGGAGATGGCTGGCAAATGAGTGACGCAGGACATGAGGACTTAGTTTCTTCTCAATGCCCACTTGACGGGCATATCTTTTGACTATTTGCCAAAGGCGTTGTCTGCTAAGGGGCCGGCCACCCCTACCCAGGAAAACATAGTCTGAAACCCGGCCTCTTAGAAAGAGAGGCCTGGCTTCCATGAGATATCTTTTAAGCCAGCCTCGAGCAATCTCTCCAAGGGGAACGACCCGTTCCCGTTCGCCTTTCCCAAAAAGGCGTAAGTATCCTACCTCCATGTTTACTGAAGAAAGCCTTAGCCTTGCAGCCTCACTTATTCTAAGCCCGGTGGCATAAAGAAGTTCAAGGACTGCTTTGTCCCGAAGGCCAAAAGGATCTTTAGTATCAGGGGCCTCAAGGAGAGCCTTCGTTTCCTTGAGAGTTAAGGTCTGAGGAAGGTTGCGGGGCAGGCGAGGGTTTTCCAAAAGTTCGCTAGGATCTTCAGAAACAAGCCCTTCATCCCTGAGATAGCCAAAGAAAGTCCGCAGGCTAGAGGTCTTTCGGGCTAACGTCCTGGCCGAAGCCCCATGGGTCCGCAGCCAGGCCAAAAAGGCCAATAGATCGACTGTCTCTGCCTTTCTGATCTCCTTCTCCTTGTCTTTTAGAAATTCCAGGAACTGCTGAATATCAGAGTAATAGGCCCAAATAGTGTTGTCTGCTAGCCCTTTTTCCAGGGCCAAGTGTTGACGGAAGGCCTCAAGGATGTTGTCGTCTTTCATAGACTGTTTATCTCTTCAAGGGTAGTTTCAGCGTCGGCCCGAAGAAGATCATCCTCTGCGGTGAGGGCGATGATCTTCACTTTGCTGATGAAGCCCTGTTTCTCTACCAGACCCTTCTGGGGATAAAGCCCTTTTAAGGCCTCAAGGGCCTGCCTTACTATCTCTGGTTTTTTATGATCAAGCAGAAGGATCAATGTGCCCCAGTCTTCCGGAAGTCCATATTCCTGGATATACCTCTCCACTGTGCGGTGGAATTTATTGCTTCCGTAAGTTTTATGGATGGCTTCATAGAGCTTCTGGTGTTCTTTGGTCCCCTTTTTGCCAGAGAACAGCTTCTCTAACTCCTCCATATATTTTTGTTTGAGCCAGGGGGACTTAAGGGCCCTTTCTACCCGGGAAAGTGGTTCTCGATGGCGAGAAGTGTGCCGACTTCGGTCTCGCCGCCGGTCTATTTCTCGCCAAGAGGGCCTTTCTCGTTCGTCGTCATAAGGTGCCATGTCTCCTCCCTCCGCAAAAACTATAATAAAAATCAATCTCTGGAAGGACTAAGGCCGTAAGTCGGCCGCCATAGACACAACCAGTATCAATCCCGATCTTGTTGTTCATGATCAGGGGGTCATCAAAGGGGGTGTGGCCGAAGATAACCCTTTTGCCAAAATTAAATTGAGACCAGATAAACTCTCCCCGAATCCAGACCAAATCTTCAGCATCTTGCTGGCTAAGATCCCTTCCGGGTCTCAGTCCGGCATGGACAAAGATGTAATCTTTTGTTTCGTAGAAAAGTCTTAATTCCTCAAAAAATCTAAGATGCTCTTCGGGTATCCGGATAAAACCAGCCTCACTGTAGTCAGCAAGGGTTGTCTCCCCACCATTGAAGAGAAAGATTTCCACATCTTTCCCCTTGAGATACCGAAGAAACATCCACTCGTGGTTTCCCATCAGATTTATTATCCGTCCTGGATGTTCTCGCCTGAGTCTCAAGATCTCCTCGACCACTGCTCGAGGACGGGGCCCTCGGTCTATATAGTCTCCCAGAAAGACCATCAAGTCTTCATCCCAGTTTATGGGAAGGCGTCCCAGAAGCTCTCTGAGGGGATCCAGACAGCCATGGATATCGCCAATGGCAAAGATCCGCCCCAAGCCTTCCTCCCGCCTTAAAACCAGCGAGCTATCCGGGCCTTGACTCGGGAATCCAGCCGTCGCAGTCCAGCCTCTTCGGCTGCCCGGATGGCCTCTAAATATTCCTCGGCTGTTATTCGGCGGTTTAAAGGTGGATACCGAAAGGCCTCTCCACAAGGACGATACTGATCCATTATGTTAACATAGGTATTGGGTGAAAATTCCTTAGCTATCCAACGAAATATCTCCCTGCTCCCGGCAAGCCCCCCAGGGAGAACCAGATGTCTGATAAGGAGCCCTCTTACGGCAATGCCCCGGTGGTCAAGGACCAGGTCTCCGACCTGACGGTGCATTTCCTTGATAGCCTCTCGAGCCCTTTGGGGATATTGGGGGGCCAGGGAGAACTTGAGAGCAATCTTTTCATCCCAGTACTTGAAGTCGGGCATATAGATGTCGAAGACGTCCTCCAGAAGCTTTAAAGTCTCTAGAGAGTCATAGCCACCGGTGTTGTATACCAAAGGAACAGAGAGTCCCCTTTGGGCAGCGATGACCAAGGCCTCAAGGATCATGGGGACTACATGGCTTGGGGTCACAAAATTTATATTATGACAGCCGTGGGCCTCAAGGCTCAACATTATTTCTGCAAGCTCCTCGGGCCCCACGGGCTGACCTTCGCCAAGATGGCTGATCTCCCAGTTCTGGCAGAAGACACAGCCTAGATTGCACCAGGCAAAAAAGATCGTCCCCGAGCCTCCGTAGCCTACCAGAGGTTCCTCCTCACCAAAATGGGGGCCAAAAGAAGCAACAATAGCCTGATTGGCCGTTCGACAGAAGCCTATATCACCAGAGAGCCGATCCACTTTGCAGATCCGGGGGCAAAGCCGGCAGGGAGAAAGGAGGCTCTGGGCCGCCTCTGCCCGCCGAATGAGCTCACCAGAGTCCAAAAGCCTCCGATAAGAAGACATCCTTAGAGACCTTTCAACCAACAGACCTGGCTTCCCAAGGGGGCCTGCAAGGCTTCGGCTACCGGGAGACACTTGGCCTCAAGGATAAAGAGTAGCCTGTCTGCTTCGGCCAACTCATCCATAGTCTCAAAGTGCCCCATCCCTTTGGCGATAATGAAGTCTGCCCTTTTGAAAAGTCTCTTGAACTCCAAGGTAGCCCGCTTGAGATCCAGACCGACAAAGGTCCCGGAGGCAATGACTTTTACTGGTAGAGGGCCGATATGTTTTAGATCGGCCAAAGAAAGATCGTTCTGAATGGGGCTCTCTTTTACGGCCAAAAAAATCTCCTTGCCCATTCTTTTGAGGGATTTAAGGAGTGGCAAATCAAAGAAGATCTCTCCAGCATTATCGGCCAGATAGAGGACTAATCTGGCCTCCTTTAGTCTCCGGGCGGCTTCGTTCCGATGATCAACGGAGAAAGAGACCCCCCGGGAGACCTTTTGAGTTAGCTCTTTAGGGTTGCGAAAAAAGTCAATGGCATTTCCCAGACTGGCAAAGGCGATGAGATCCGAAAAACTCTCTCCATAATTACCCTTGAGGCGGAAGGCCAGCTTCTTGGCTAGCCGGATCTCTTCCACCTTGACTCCTTTGAAGGGATCTTCATCTTGGGTGATCTTTTTGATGATATTCTGGAGCCTTTCAGCCATTCTGGGAGGGGGTTCCTCCAGACGGAAATGTTCTTCCAGATAGGCCAAGGCCGCCTCCAGGGCCTCTCTTTTCTTCTCTGGTGTAGAGTCAGCCACGGAGATAGTCTTCTGGATTAAGCCTGCCAGGCAGTCTTGGCAGAGATTTTGGGCCCACACTTTAAAGCTTCTCCTCTTCTTGACAGGTCAAACCCTAGGGCCTACTCTCGGCTAGAATTGAGGTGACAAAAACAGTAAGCTGTTGAGCTGCTGGATTAAGAGGCCATAATATCCTTAAAAATCTATTATATTCATGCATAACCGAGCCAGAAGGTCAAGCTTCTAGGGGAGGGGAGAGTGATTATTGCTGTGGCCAGTGGTAAGGGGGGGACGGGGAAGACGACTATTTCTGTAGCCTTAGCCCAGGTCTCTGAGGGGCCGGTTCGCTTTTTGGACGCCGATGTAGAGGGTCCTAATAGCCATCTTTTTTTGAGGCCCAAGATTGAAAAGACCTTCAAGGTATATCTTCCAGTGCCGGAGATCGACGAATCTCGTTGTACTTATTGTGGGCAGTGTCGAGAGATCTGCCGTTTTTCAGCCATTACAGTGATCGGTCAGACCATTCTTTCCTTCCCTTAGATGTGTCATGGGTGTCTGGGCTGTGTACTCGTCTGTCCCGAGATGGCCCTCCGGGAGGGCAAAAGGGAGCTTGGTTTGGTGGAGACGGGGCTGTCCGGAGAGATGAGTTTTGTCCAAGGGCGTCTAAGGGTAGGAGAGGCCATGGCCTCTCCCCTTATTCGGGCCATCAAAGAGATGATCGATCCTCAGGCCCTAAACATTGTTGATTGTCCTCCAGGGACGGCCTGTGCCGCCATTTCAGCTCTGAAAGGGGCCGATTTTTGTCTTCTAGTGGCTGAAGACACCCCTTTTGGTCACCACGACCTTAAAGCGGCCCTTGAGACTGTGGCCCTGATGGGAATTCCTGCTGGAGTGATCATCAACCGGGCTGGTCTTGGAGATCTCTCTGTCAGGCAATATCTCCAGGCCAGAGAGATCCCCATTCTTCTGGAGATCCCCCACGATCGAGAGATAGCCAGTGCCTGTGCCCAAGGGATTCCTCTGCTTAAGATTCGGCCAGACCTGACCCGGCCTCTTAAAATGGTGCTGGAGGCCATTTTACGGAGGAGCCGATGAAAGAGATTGTAGTCATTAGTGGCAAAGGGGGGACGGGAAAGACGAGCCTTGTGGCTGCTTTAGCTGCCTTGGCTGAGGAGAAGATTCTTGCAGATTGTGATGTCGATGCCTCAAACCTTCCCCTGGTTCTTGAGGCTCAGGTCCGCCATCAGGAGACCTTTGCCTCAGGAGAAGAGCCCCTTAAGGAAGGAGACCTATGTATCCGCTGCGGCCGTTGTTATGAACTCTGTCGTTTTGGGGCCATAGACCCCCAAGACTTCTCTATAGATGCCCTTTCCTGTGAAGGCTGTGGAGTTTGTGCCTGGTTTTGTCCGGAGCAAGCCATAGAAATGTTGCCGGCTAGAGCCGGTGAACTCTTTATTAGCCAAACCCCTTATGGTCCCTTGGTCCACGCCCGACTTTTTCCAGGAAAGGAGAACTCTGGCAAACTGGTAACTCAAGTCAAAAAAGAGGCCCGTCGCTTGGCCGAAGAGGCTGGAAGTCGATTTATTTTTATTGATGGGGCCCCGGGGGTAGGCTGCCCGGTGATTGCCTCAATCTCCGGGGCCTCGGTAGCAGTCGTGGTTACCGAGCCTACAGTGGCTGCAGAACATGACCTTCGGCGGATCCTCCATCTGACCAAACACTTTAATATCCCAACCTGGATAGTGATCAACAAGTATGATCTGGAACTTGAAGGCTGTCAGAGGATCATCTCTGCCGCCACCTCTTTCCAGGTTGGGATTCTGGGCAAAATACCTTATGATGAAGATGTCCCTCGGGCCATTATGGCAGGAAAACCTTTGCCGCATTTCTCTAACGGGCCAGCCTCCCAGGCCCTCATAGAGTTCTGGCAACGATTGATTGAAGTTGCTGGCCAGAGCTGGTAGTTTCTTCTTCTGGTTTTTAGAAACCTTTGCTAAAAATATTTAGGAGGGCAATAATGGCTGAAGAAACAAAATCTGCCGCCGGCAGTCTTATCCTCGAACAGCAGGACAAAAAGATCAAGGAGCGCCTAGCCAGGATAGAGAACAAGCTCCTTGTCCTTAGTGGTAAAGGGGGGGTAGGCAAGAGTACAGTTGCCGTCAATCTGGCCATTGGGCTCTCTCTTCAGGATTTTCATGTCGGGCTCCTTGACGTTGACCTTCATGGGCCAAATGTTCCCAAGATGCTGGGCCTACGTAAGGGTAAGCTTCAACGTCGTCCCGATGGTTCCTTAGGTCCTATTGTCTATTCGCCTAATCTCAAATTTATCTCCATTGAGCCCCTTTTGCCTCGCGAAGATGCCGCCGTTATCTGGCGGGGGCCTATGAAGATCTCGGCCATCAGACAGTTTATTTACGATATTGATTGGGGTGATCTTGACTATTTGGTCATCGATGCCCCCCCTGGCACGGGAGATGAACCCATGACCGTGGCCAAGACCATCCCCGATGCCTACGCGGTAATTGTGACCACGCCTCAAGAAGTCTCCCTCATTGATGTCAAGAAGTCTATCAGCTTCTGCCGCCACGTAAACATGACCATTTTAGGGATTGTTGAGAACATGAGTGGTTTTATCTGCCCTCACTGTGGCAAAGATGTTGATCTCTTCAAGATCGGAGGTGGTGAACGACTGGCCAAGGAATTGGGTATTCCCTTTTTGGGACGGATTCCGGTGGATCCCCGGGTGGTGGCTGCTGGGGATGCTGGCAAGCCCATGATTGCTGCCTATCCGGAATCTAAGACTGCCGAGGCCTTTGAGAATCTGGTCCGCAACGTCATTGCCGTCACCCAACAGATCAAAAAAGATCAGGAAGAAGGCCGCCTTATGCGCATCGCCATTCCTGTGGATGGTGCCAAGGTCTCCGAACACTTTGGTCAGGCCCCTCTTTTTGCCTTTTACAATGTAGAAGGCGGCCATGTAGTAGGTAAAGAGGTCCTCAAACCTCCACCCCATGAACCTGGAGTCATTCCTCGATGGCTTGCTGAACAACGGGTCACAAACGTCATTGCCTCCCAGATGGGCCCCCGGGCCCTAGAGCTCCTTGAAAAAGCCGGCATTAAGGTCCTCCTAGGGGCCCCCCAGGATAATGCCGATCAGGTCTTGGAGCGCTTCCTTAAAGGGGAACTCAAAGGGGATAGAGCCGCTGTCTGTGATCACCAAGGATCTGGAATTTGTGGATCCAGTTCCTGATTTTCCTCGTTAGCCAAGAATCCTCCCTTCAGGCCTGTCTTTTTGACAGGCCTTTTAATTTTTAGCCTTTTATTCTCATCTTTTAAGTTTTATTGTCTTCTATAATCCGGACAAGGAGGACAAGCCATGGCCGGATATCCCTTACGTTATATCTGTCTTTCTGATCTCCATCTGGGAGAGGAAGATGGCCTCCTTACCAATCTTTATCCCGGCCAAGATCGGGTCGACCCCCAGAGGCCCAGTCCGGTCCTAAAGGCCCTTTCGCTCTGCCTAGGGGAGTTGGTAGAGGCCTCTGATGAACCCCCGAGCCTTATCATCCTCGGAGATGGTCTGGAGCTGGCCCTCTCCAGTCTTGACCAAGCGGCCATGGTTTTTGAAAGATTATTGGAAGTCTTTTTTGTGGAAAATGGGCCGCTTTTCAAGGAGATCATCTATCTGCCAGGCAACCATGACCATCACATCTGGGAGGTGGCTCGAGAGGTTCAGTATGCTGACTATGTAGCCCGAAGTCTTTCCCCTGGACCAAGCCTTCCTCAACCCTGGCACCATTCGCGCATGCTGGCTCAAAAGCCTTATCATCTAGTAAGGCCGGTCTTCCTTGAGGCCCTTATCCGTCGCTTTGAGTCCCTTAAGGATCTGAGCCTCAAGGTAGCCTATCCCAATTTTGCCCTTCTTGATTCCAAGGGCCGAAGGATTGTCTGCTTTCACCATGGCCATCTCATAGAGCCTATCTATCTGTTGATGAGCATTCTGAAAAAGATTCTCTTTCCTGCTTCGGGAAAAATTCCTCGCCTTGAACAGATCATCTCCGAGATTTACTCCCAGATGAATATAGACCAGATAGAGGCGGAGAACTTTGCTTGGATTGACTTTTTCTGGTCCACTATGGGGCGCTCTGGAGAGGCCGGCCAGAGGATGGAGACCATCTACGAAAAACTTCAGGCTCTTGAGACCCTTAAAGATCTTATTGATCATGTGGCGCAGGCGGTGGCCCAGGAGATCGATATTCCTTATATTCCGGGGGAGATACTGGAGAAGAAGACAGTTCAAGTCATCCTTGAGGCCCTAATCAGAGGGGGAGTTGGTCAGGAGCGCCATCGGGAACAGAGAATCCTTAGTTCAAGACTTTCTCGAAATCTTTCAGCCTATCTGGCTGGTCCCGTGGCTCAGCAGATACAAAAAGAATCAGGCCTTGAGGCCTCGTCGCTGGAGATGACCTTCGTCTTTGGTCACACCCACAAGCCCTTTTTGCGTCCAGAGAAGATCGATCCCTACCTTGGTTGGACGAAGATCTACAATACCGGGGGCTGGGTAGTCGATCGCCTAGAGCTTCTTCCTATCTATGGGGCCAATTTGGTTTTGGTGGATGCGGATCTCAATGTGGCTGCTCTAAGGATGTTTGTCCAGGGAAGTGACCAGAGCCCGGCTCCCGAAGAGGTCCGCTCCTCAGAGGCCGAGGGCAGTCCTCTTTTTAAATGGCTTGCAGAATTCAACTACCGGAAGGATCCTTGGAGGAGCTTTATTCGGCTCTGTCAGGATGCGGCTCAAATCCGGGCCGCCCACCTAAGAAGAAGGGCCTTCAGAGCTTAGGAGACCAAGTTTCCCGATAGGGAGCCTCAAAGTCCTCGAGTTCTTCCTCCTGATAGGTAGTTAGAGGAAGAGGTTCGTCTAGGAGCCGACCGGGCTGGTAGCTGAAAAGCTCTTGCCCCATTTGGGCTATCAAGGAAAAGATCCTAGAGATGGGAATTCCTGCCGGGCAAGCGTCCTCACACATCCCGCAGGAAACACAGGAGAGGCCGATATGGTTCATGCGTCCGAGATGAAAGAGAAGCATATCGGGAGGAAGTCTGAGCCCGCCTTTGCGTTGGGCTCGACGCAGATAATTATCAGCTGGGGATCTAAAGGCTTCGGAATCAAAAAAACATTCCCGACAAAAGCATATCAGACAGACTCGCATACAGTTGCGGCAGTTAATACAAGAGGAAAGACTATCTAGAAGCCCATCTACCCCGGAGATTTTCCGGGAGAATATCTCCTGGGCCCTTTCTCGTTGATTCCTTCTCTCTTTTAAGAAGAGCTCAAGGGAACCTTGGCGTCCGGAGATCTCCTCGGTCTGGAATTCTAGGGCCTTAAGGATCTCCTCACCCCTCAGGGAATTGGCTAATAGGGCCACCTGATTATCCGGAACCCCGATGGTGGCCAAAGTGAGATCCGAAATTTGGCTGGTAAATCGAGAGCAGATCTGACAAAGAGACCGAAGGACCTCAGGGGCTCGGGGTTGGATTCTCTCCAGAGTTTGCCAGAGGACCCTTCGGTCTCTAGTCCTCCAGGCCCTAAGGGTAATAACCCCTGGACAGTCGAGACTTATGGTTAGGACGTTCTGGAGATGGGCTTGTTTTAGCTTGACGAGCTCTACCAAGGCAGCCATCTCACAAGGCCGCAAAATCACAGCAATCCGTTCCCTAAGTGGGCCCTTTAGTGTCATTCGAGAAATAACCCGGGCCATTTGCATAGGCATAGTGGGAGGTACAGGATAGCTTTGAGAGATCTTTTCTTTGTCCCGGGTCAGGATGGGTACGAAAGAATGGTCCGATCCCAGGGCCTGATGGCTGATAACACCCTTTACCAGTCCGGCCTCCAGGAGTAAGCTCAAAAGTCTTCGTCCGGCCTTATTCAGGTCGGCCTCGATAACCGCTCCCGACATCTGTCTCCTCCTTCATTTAGGTATCCCACCTGAGCCTTAAAGGATTTGGGCCTTTTTGGGCGATATGTTGGCTGAATTCTCCCGCTGTATCCGCCAGTCTTTTTCCCTCTCCGTGGGCTACCCAACGGAGCCAAATTCGGTCGCCAGAAAGCCCTAGGGTTTCAAAGATAGTCTTCAAGAGAGCAATTCGGCGACGCCCCCGGAAATTGCCCTGGTTATAATGACAATCTCCCGGATGGCAGCCACTGATGACAAAGCCATCGGCCCCCTCGATAAGGGCTCTGAGTATATAGACGGGATCCAGAGCTCCAGTGCACATTACCCGAAACGTCCGAACGTTTTCCGGGTATTTGAGCCTGAAGGCCCCGGCGGTTTCTGATCCTCCAGAACCACACCAATTACAAAGTCCATAGACGATCATGGGAGTAAACTCTTCCTTTTTCATGGCCCACCTCATTCCAAAATGGCGTCGATAGCCGGAATCATCTGTTCACCGCGGGCATCTCGGATATAGGCAGCCTCAGAAGGACAGGCCGCCAGACAGGCCCCACAGGAATCACAAAGAAAAGGTCTTACTCGGGCTATTTTTTCCTCTGAATCTATCTCCCTAGCTTGGTAGGGGCAGACCTTTACACAAAGACCACAACCTACACATTTGGCTGAGTGTACCTCGGAGACAAAGACAGCGTTTGGGGGAGGAAGCTTCTTTTTGGGAAGGACTACCAAGGCTCGACCAGCAGCATCTTTGGCTGTAAGTACGGACTCGACCACAGCACGGGGAGAGTGGGCTAGCCCTACAGGAAAGATTCCGTTTGAGGCCAGTTCAAAAGGCTTCATCAATTGCTTAATAGCTTCTTCAAAAGGACAAACATTGGTCTCTGTTTCAAAGAACCCCTCTTTGTCCAGAGAATATCCAAGAAGTCTGGCCAGACGTTGATTTTCTTCCCTAGGAGGCTCAACTCCCACAGAGAGGATTACTGCCTGGGCGGAGATGATCCTTTCCTTCTCTTCGACAACATCAAAAACCCTGACCTTGAGCCCCTCTTTGTCTGCTTCTACTCGAGGGTAGCGTTTTTCGGAGAAACGGATGAATCTGATTCCGGCCTCCCTAGCCATACGGGCATAATCTTCCTTAAAGCCATAGGTATTGAGATCCCGGAAGACTATAGTCACAGAAGATCCCTTTTTTTGAAGTTCAAAGGCGTTCTTCAAGGCCTGAGAACAACAGAAGCGGGAACAAAATGGACGGCTTTTGTTTCTTGAACCCACACACTGGTCATAACTACTGATTGGGCCGAGAAGCGATCTTGCCTCAGAGCCAACTCTAACTCCCTCTGGGTCATTATTCGAGGGTCTTTTCCGTGGCCGAAGGACCCTTGGGGATCAAAGGGCCTAGCTCCAGTGGCGACAATGACTACCCCTGCTGAGACAAGAATTTTTTGACCTTTCTGGATTATTTCGGCCTTAAAATGACCAGCATAGCCCCGAATGTCATCTATCCTGGCTCCCCTTAGAAGGTTGATTCGGGGATGGTTTTCCACCCTTTTGGCCAAGTTTTTGACAAAAGTAGCCAAATCATTTCCTTCAAGGTCAACAGAGAGCTCCCGGGCCAGACCTCCGAGGACTTCTTCTTTTTCGACCAAAGTGACCGGAAAGCCTCGGTCAGCAATAGTGATGGCTGCCGTCATCCCTGCCGGTCCTCCACCAATAATCAGGGCTTCCTCTTTAAAGGTCTCTGTTGGTACTGGCTCGACTCGGCTATGGCGAACCTTCTCGACAGCTGAGGCAATGAGGGCCAGGGCCTTTTCGACCATTTTGTCCCGATCCTTATGGACCCGGATGACATCTTCTCTCAGACGAACAATTTCTAGGAGGAGAGAGGCCAGCCATCATTGCTGTCTTGCGAAACTTGAGCAGTTTTTGCAGAGGGGTACAGACGGCCAAAACCACCCTATTGATCCCAGCCTCTTTGATCCGGCTAGCCGTTTCCTGCATGGTTGGTGGAGTACAACAGGCCCTAATGAGCTCGGCATGAAAGACCCCCGGGAGTCTGCTTACCTTTTCGGTTAAGGCCTTCAGATCAAGGGATTTTTCGAATTCTCCAAAACAAGAACAGATGAACACCCCCGTCTTGGGAGGTTCTTGATCCACCGGTCGTAGCTTGGGTGGTGTTGGGGGCTTTAGGTTGGGTTTGCCCAGAAACTCTAGAATTTCGCTGGCTACTCCATAGGCCTCCCAGACTGTTTCTGGATTTCCCTTGGGGCCAGTAAACTCACCTACAGCAAATATTCCGGGGACGTTGGTCCTTCCGGCCGAAAAGGGCTCGGTCCAACAAAAGCCATGACTATCTGCTTTAAGGCCACAGATCTTTGAGAGGTGATCCATTTGGCTGGGGGGCCTCTGACCAGTGACCAAGGATAACCAAGCCGGCCTTAAAGAACTCCCTTCGGCTTCCTAGGCGGTAGTCAACCACCAGGTCGTAGTTTGATTCCTCACTGAGTCCGAGCTCTTCGGCCCGGATAATCCTTATCCCCGAGTCCACGGCCCTCTGATACCAACGATAATGTCCCTTACCGAAGCCTCGGTACTCCT